>MHDW01000159.1 GCA_001803645.1 Nitrospirae bacterium GWC2_42_7
AGAGTTTGGGAACCTGAGTTCCTGGGTCAGGGACTTGAGTGCGGATATATCTTTTCTCTCCGCAGGATGTGATGCCCAGTCAGTATCCCAATCCGCGCCTTCTTCCGTATCCTCCACTGTAAACTCGTCAGTAGGAATTGAGAAGGCCTGAGAGGATTCATCCTGCACGCGCGCGCCTTCCATAAGCAGATATTCGGGATTCAATCCTTTTGAAAGCTCCCATCCGAAATCAGGCAGATTTGTCTTGTTTTCAATATCAAGATCATCGAGCTCAAACTGGAAATCACCGTCTTCCCAAAGCATCAGCCTGTAGATGACTTTTTCTATCCTTTTTTTTGTGGCCCTGTCAAGTGAATCTTTGCTGACAGAACCGAGGTCGAAGAGTATTTCAGCTGTTGATTTCGAGGGCAGCTTTTTTTTTACTTCAACAGCCATATTGATCATAGTGTCCTTGACCAGGCCTGCGCTCAGAAGAAACTCACCGAGGGTTTTGTCAATATCATTGGTCTCTGCCCTGACAATCAAACCATTTTTGAATACTATAAGTGCAGAGCCTTTGCCCCCGTTAACGATCAGCGTACCTGTTTTTCTGCCGACACTCAGTATCTGGAAAACATCAGACAATGCAAGATCTTCAAGCCTTCCGGCAAGGCTCATCTGACTTCAGCCCCTTTGGGAATTACAACTATTCCGCCCGGGCTGACATGAAACCTTTCGCTGTCTGCCTTGAGGTCATAACCTATGGTAGTGCCTGCCGGCACATAAACATCCTTGTCGATTATCGCTCTCCTTATCCTGCAGTGTCTTCCGATCTCAACATTCTCAAGGAGTATGGAGTCTCTGATATCAACATAACTATTGACCCTGACATTCGGCGAAAGAATGGCATTCTGCACTCTTCCTCCACTTACAATACACCCTCCGCAGACTATCGAATCAAGGGCAATGCCGAGCCTGCCGCCTTTGTATTCCTGTGCAAAGACAAATTTTGCAGGAGGATTCTGTCCCTGATTTGTCCTTATGACCCATTCCTTATCGTAGAGGTTGAACTGGGGCTCTACAGAGACCAGATCCATATTTGCCTGCCAATATGCATCAATAGTCCCGAGGTCTCTCCAGTATTTAGCCTCTTTTTTGTTTTCATCCTTGAAATCATAAGCATAAAGTTTACCGGATTTCATCATCTCAGGGAGGATATTTTTTCCGAAGTCATGAGCTGAGGACTTTCCTGAATCTGCCTTAAGCTCATTAATAATATCGCCTGTGTTAAAAAAATAAATTCCCATTGACGCGAGACAATGTTCAGGGTCACCCGGAAGGGTGGCAGGATCTGCAGGTTTTTCCTGAAAACCTATTATCCTTGAATTGTTGTCTACTTCGATTATCCCGAACGCTAAAGCCTCTTCTTTTTTGACCTTAATAGTTGCAACAGTTCCGGTAGCCTCTTTGCCCAGATGGAATTCGAGCATGTCAGCGTAGTCCATCTTGTAAATATGGTCGCCCGAGAGAATAAGAATGTATAACGGGTTTTCTTTTTCTATAAGGTATATATTCTGGAAGATAGCATCAGCTGTTCCTTCATACCAGCGTTCGTCTATCCTCTGCTGAGGGGGGATAGAAAATATATATTCGTCGAGTTCCGGATTCAAAAGCAGTTCCCATCCGAGTGCAAGGTGCCTGTCAAGAGAATGTGATTTGTACTGTGTAAGGACAGCTATTCTTCGTATGTCAGAGTTTATACAGTTGCTGAGAGTAAAATCTATTATCCTGTATTTTCCGCCGAACGGCACAGCAGGTTTTGCCCTGTGGATTGTCAGAGGATGAAGCCGCTCTCCTTTTCCCCCGGCGAGAACGAGCGCCAGAACATTCCTCATTCTCCTCTCTCTTCTTCCTGTGTTCTTCAATATAAACTCCATCCTTCAATTATAACTAAGAACTGAGAAGTGAGAACTGAGAATTAAAAAACAACGGCTTCATAACTTTAAAAATGTCTTAATTAGCCAGTTCTTACTTCTTACTTTTCAACTCTTACTTCTCAGTTCTTAGTTCTTAGTTATTAGTCGAGTATATCAGTAAAAATCCAAGAGTGTCAATGACTTAGCATGACTAAAAAGTTGACAATTTCTCTCCTGTAAAAGTAATTTAAACCATGATAGCTATAGTTGATTATGGGATGGGAAATCTCAGAAGCGTTGAGAAAGGCTTCAAAAAGGTCAATATTGACACAATAGTGACTTCTGACCCGAAGGTCATTGATAATGCCAGTGCTGTTGTACTGCCAGGTGTAGGTGCATTCAGGGACTGCATCAGGAATCTTACAGACCTTTCTCTAACAGAAGCTGTTATTGGATCGATCTCAAAAGGGAAGCCATATCTCGGGATATGCCTTGGCCTTCAGGTCTTATTCAGTGAGTCAGAGGAATTCGGCACCTGCAAGGGCCTCGATGTTTTTAAGGGGAAAGTAGTCAGATTTAAGTTTGACAGTTTTGAAGGCAAGGTCCCGCATATGGGATGGAACAATGTAAATATCTTAAAAAAACCGCCGATACTTCAGGAGGTCCCTGATAACTCGTTCTTCTATTTTGTGCACTCTTTTTATGTTCTGCCGGAAGACAAAGGCATAATAGCAGCAACAACAGACTATGGTTTGACCTTTACTTCAATGGTCTGGAAGGACAACATCTTTGCGACACAGTTTCATCCTGAAAAAAGCCAGGAACTCGGACTGAAGATATTAAAAGGCTTCGGAGATTTCGTCAAAAAGGCATAACTAACAGCTGTACAGTTTTTTTATTGACAAATTAAAACAAGCCTACGGTATAATTTTAAAAAACAACCTAAAGGAGGTTTTATGGGAATTAAAAGTAAAGTTCTTGTATCAATTCTGGCAGTGCTTTTGTCTGTTTCCGTTGTTTTTGCTGAGGATTTTCCAGCGCGTAAAGATTTTCCGAACGTGTCTTATGTTTCCTCTACGGATCTTAAGGCAAAATTCGATAAAAAAGAAGCTATCATTATCGATGTTAGATCTAAAATCGAATATGATGCGATTCATATCGACAAAAGCCTTCACATCTCTATGGCATATGCAACATTTATTGATGATGTCGCGAAAGTGATAAAAGAAAATCAGCAGAAAATTATTGCCTTCTATTGTAATGGAATTACATGCCTGAAATCATATGAATCCGCGCAAAAAATGATGGAGGCAGGATATAAAAACACCTTTGCATATGATGCAGGAGTTCCGGAATGGTCGAAGCTTTATCCCTCAGACACAATTGTTATGGGAAAGGTTCTAACAGATCCCGGGAAACAACTAATTTCTGACAGTGATTTCAAAAAACGGCTGATCAACTTCGAAACCTTTAAGGCTAAGGCAGCCAATGCAAATACAATTGTTGTTGATGTCAGAGATTTTATACAGAGTTCCGGAAAACTCCCGGGCATTGAAAATGTAAAGACAATACCGCTCGATAAATTTATTCCGAATTTTGTGTCGAAAAAAATGGAACAGGATAAAACTCTCCTGATATTTGATCAGGTAGGCAAACAAGTCAAATGGCTTATGTATTACTTGCAGGATTACGGATATAAAGACTATTTTTTCCTTGATAAAGGAGCTACGGAAGTTCTTCATAAACAGGAATACAAATAAGAACAGTTTTAATGCTAGTCTTTGAAAAAGTCCTGAATGAGCATGCTCTATCATGTTCATTCAGGACTTAATTAATTTACGGGAATAAACATGAGGATAACAAGCTGGCAAACCTGCAAGTTTTCAACCTAAAAAAAGCAGTTAAAACGAAAAAGTGAATAAAAACATGTCATTGCGAACACCCGAAGGGTGTGTGGCAATCTCAGGATAAAACTGCGATGATATTTGATCAGGTAGGCAAACAAGTCAAATGGCTTATGTATTACTTGCAGGATTACGGATATAAAGACTATTTTTTCCTTGATAAAGGAGCTACGGAAGTTCTTCATAAACAGGAATACAAATAAGAACAGTTTTAATGCTAGTCTTTGAAAAAGTCCTGAATGAGCATGCTCTATCATGTTCATTCAGGACTTAATTAATTTACGGGAATAAACATGAGGATAACAAGCTGGCAAACCTGCAAGTTTTCAACCTAAAAAAAGCAGTTAAAACGAAAAAGTGAATAAAAACATGTCATTGCGAACACCCGAAGGGTGTGTGGCAATCTCAGGATAAAACTGCGAGATTGCTTCACTTTGTTCGCAATGACAGACTCGAACTGCCGTTTTTAGGTCCAAGCACGCTGCAAGAAGCTAGCGACTAGGAGTTCTTTTCTTTTTTGATCCATCCTTTTACTTTTACCTGCATTGCATCCATGTAATAGTAAACAACCGGCGTTATATAGAGCGTAAGCAACTGCGAAACGAGCAATCCACCCACTACAGCAAGTCCTAGAGAACGGCGTGAATCAGCGCTTGCGCCAATGCCGATAGCAATAGGCAGTGTGCCCATCAATGCAGCCATAGTTGTCATCATGATCGGCCTGAAACGGACAATAGCTCCCTGATATATTGCATCAATTGGTTTTATGCCTTCATTCCTCTGTGCCTCGAGAGCAAAGTCTATCATCATGATAGCGTTCTTCTTCACAATACCCACAAGCATTATAATACCGACAAAAGAATAAAGATTCAGGTCTTTGCCGAAGATAAGCAGAGTGATAAGTGCCCCGAATCCTGCAGCAGGGAGACCTGAAAGAATGGTGATGGGATGGATATAGCTTTCGTACAGAATGCCGAGCACGATATAGATAACAACTATGGCCAGAATAAGAAGAACAGCCAGTCCCTTTTTAGAAGCCTGATAGACCTGTGCAGTACCCTGAAATCCTGTTGAAATTGAGGCAGGCAGGTTCTTTGCCTCTTTTTCGACTGCTGCAACAGCATTTCCCAGCGGTATGTTGGGTTTAAGATTAAATGAGATAGTAATAGCATTGATCTGTCCCAGATGGTTCACAGACAATGGCCCTAAGCCTTTGGTTATTGTAGCCAGAGACGAGATAGGGACCAACTGCCCTGTATTAGCCCTGACAAAAAGCATACCGAGAGCTGCCGGGTCTGTCTGGTATTGGGGTTCAAGCTCCATGACAACCTTATATTGGTTGCTTGGGGAGTATATGGTCGAGACCTGTCTTGTGCCATAGGCAGAGTAAAGTGTTTCTTCGATCTGCTGGGCTGTAATGCCGAGGCTGGCGGCTCGGTCGCGATCGATCTCCAGATTCAACTCCGGGTTTCTGATCTGAAGATCACTGGTCACAAGCTGCATCATCGGAAGCCCGCGCAGCTTTTCCTCAAAAGCCATTGCATTTGCATAAAGCTCTTCTGTATCAGGACTCTGGAGAACGAACTGGTACTGGGCCTTGTTAAAGGTTGATTCCAGGCGGATAGGCGGAGGGTTCTGCATGAACATCATAATGCCGGGAACTCCCATCACCTTTGGCCAAAGTCCCTGTATGATCTGGTCTGCATTAAGCTTGCGATCTTTACGTGGTTTGAGCTTTATGAACATGAATCCGCCGTTTGATGCTACTCTCGAACCTCCGGCACCAACAGCAGACATGAACATTTCAACATTAGGGTCCTGAAAAACTATATCAACAAGTTTCTGCTGGTGTCTTTTCATTTCCTCGAAGGAGACACCCTGTGCGCCTTCAGTAATTGCGAAGAT
>MHDW01000160.1:0-2075 GCA_001803645.1 Nitrospirae bacterium GWC2_42_7
AAAGAGACAGTGAAAAGGCTTAATGACGCGGCATATTCGACACCTGACCCTGAGAGGTCTTTCAAGAACCTTTCGTCTTTTATAGAAAAAAATCCATCATATACTGACGAGCTTGAAAAGAATATCAGGAATGTTTCTCTGCTTTTCAGTTACAGCCAGTTCCTTGCAAACTACTGCATATTAAATCCTGATATCCTTTTTGATGCACTTAGGGATATGGATATCCCGGCAGACAGGGAAACTCTTTCCGTGGCTTTAAGGGAGAAATTTGACAAGGAGGGCTGGGCATTGCCGGATCCCCTGTCATATGCTGCTCATGTATCTCTGTCCCCATACATGACAGCAATACGGAAATTCAGGATAGCAGAGATCCTGAAGATAACACTCAGAGATATACTGAAAAAAGTGGACCTTGTAGAAACCATGATCGAATTGACCCTTCTTGCTGATGTGATCATCGAAAACTCGCTGGGCATTGTCAGAAGATCGATGAACGAGATCTATGGTATTCCGGCGAATGATGCCTTCTCTGTGATTGCCTTAGGAAAGCTCGGAGGAGAGGAATTGAATTTCAGCTCTGATGTTGACCTGATCTTTGTATACGGCACTGAGATCGGCGAAACAACAGGTGTAACGACAAACAAAGGGATCACTAAAAACAGGATAACCAACCACGAATATTACTGTAAGCTTGGTGAAGAATTAACACGATTTATAACGCTCTCTACTGATTCCGGTTTTGCCTATAGAGTTGACCTCAGATTGAGGCCGGAGGGCCAGAGGGGGGATATTGCACTTGCGTTGAGGGGTTATGAAATGTACTATGAGTCGTGGGGAAGGGCCTGGGAGAGGGCAATGCTTTTAAGAGCAAGGCCGGTTGCAGGAGACAGTGAGCTCAGCCGCAGTTTTATGGATATGATAAAACCCTTTGTCTATAGAAAGTACCTTGACTTCAGCGCGATCGAGGAGATACAGAGGTTGAAGATCAGGATAGATTCAACATTCAAAAAAAATGACATAAAAAGAGGATATGGCGGTATTCGCGAAATAGAATTTTTTGCACAGGCACTTCAGCTTATTTATGGTGGCAAGGAGCCGCTTCTTAGAGAAAAAAGTGTTTTGAAAGTCCTTCACAGGCTTCTACAGAAGAATCTGATAGGCCAGAAGGATTATTTTGCCTTGCAGGACAATTACAGATTTCTGCGGGTTCTCGAACACCGGCTGCAGCAGATGAATGACCTCCAGACACATACTGTCCCGTCAGGCGAAGCAGAGCAGGGCGCGCTCGCAAGGAAGATGGGTTTTGAGGACAGGATATCTTTTAATTCCGGCCTCGAAAAGAGGAGGGCGGCTGTTAAGAACATTTATAATTCGCTTTTTGCTGAGCAGAAGGAAGAACCTTCATTGAGCGGGACTTTTTTTGACGAAGAGTTCTCTGATGCTGAACTTAAAGAATATCTTTCAGCTGCAAGACTGGAGAATGTTGATAAAGCAGTTCGCAACATTAAGAACATTAAGGACAGTATACTTAATTTTCAGACTATCAGGGGAAGGAGGCTGTTGAGCGATATTCTACCGGTATTTGTAGATTGTGCATTAAAAAGCAATGCGCCTGATATGGCATTAAATCACCTGCAGTCCTTTGCAAGACTGTTGGGTGCAAGGGAATCTTATCTTGAAATATTCAGCAACCACAGGGAACTGATAGAAACACTGACAAATGTATTCTCACAGAGTGAATATCTTTCGAAGATGTTGATGGTCAGGCCGGAGTTTCTCGAAATGATAGGATGGCAGCGAACAGGGAAAAAGAGCATCAAAGACCTGAAAAATGAAATAGATGCTGCAATATCAGAGGGAAAATCTTTAAATGATGCATTAAGACTGATCAGGCAGATGGAGGAGATAAGGCTTGGGTTTCTTTTCCTCCAGAAAAAGATAGATATTATCGGGCTTGTCAAAGGATTAAGCAGGACAGCAGAGGCCATACTGTCAATAAGCCTGGATCAGGGTTCTGAGGGAAGTTTGAATTTGGCTGTTATAGGTTTTGGCAAACTCGGCGCAAGAGAGATAGC
>MHDW01000160.1:2085-5658 GCA_001803645.1 Nitrospirae bacterium GWC2_42_7
TACAAAGTCTGCAGAGAGATTTCTGAGGATGCTTATCTCGTACACAAAAGAAGGAATTGCATACAGAATCGATACAAGGCTCAGGCCCGATGGGTCAAAAGGGCCTCTGGTTTCTTCTATTGACAGTCTCAGGGAATATTATTCAAAGTCAGCTGCATTCTGGGAGTTTCAGGCTCTTCTGAAAGCAAGACCGGTTGCCGGCAACATAAAGATCGGCATGTCATTTATCAGAATGGCCAGGAATATGCTTATATCACATGGAAGATCAATATCAGCCGCTGATATAAGGCAGATGAGAGATAAAATTACAAGGGAATTGGCAAAGGAATCCGAAGGATATGATATCAAACTTGGCTTTGGCGGTATCGAGGAGATAGAATTTACAGTCCAGTACCTGCAATTAGTCTACTGCCATAAAGATAAAAAATTATTGGTTCAGGGAACAATTGATGCTGTAAAAAGACTTGAGATATCCGGAATTTTAGACAATAAAGATTCTGATCTTTTGAAAAGCATATATTATTTTTACCGGACACTTGAAGGGTTTTTGAGATTAAAGGGAGAGAGCATTCTCAAGAGAGAAGATCATATTCTGAAGAGCAGTTCTGATTTTATGGGTTATACAAGTAAAGACGAGTTTATCAATGATCTGGAGCAGAAGAGAATATCTGTTGATGAGATAAGTAAAAGATATGTTTCAGATAGAAAGAATGGTTGAATTGTTATGACAATAAATAACTCTGACAATAATAAATTCAGTTCATATGCCGGATGGTTTGTGCTGGCGTTTGTGATAGTAGTGGTTGCATATATCAGGGTAAGACTCTTGGGTGTACCGCTGGAACGTGATGAGGGGGAATTTGCATATATAGCAGATCTTGTTATGAAAGGGGGTTTGCCTTATAAAGATGTATATAGCATGAAGCTGCCGGGCATTTTTTATGCATACGCCCTGATCCTGTCTTTGTTCGGCCATTCTCATACAGCCATTCATTTTGCGCTTCTTATGCTCAATATCATCACAACCCAGCTTGTCTATTTTATGGGAAAGCGGCTTTTTGATCACTGGACAGGGATCATTGCTGCTTCCTGTTATGCAATAATGTCTTTATCCCCTTCAGTCTACGGAATATCAGCACATGCAACCAATTTCGTCATTCTGCCTGCGCTCGGGGGGACCCTGGTTATGTTATATGCAACTGCTCCTGTCAGAAGAAAATTAATTTTTCTGAGCGGCCTGCTCATAGGTGTTTCTGTCCTTATGAAACAGCATGGATTAATGTTTGCTGCATATGGCATGGTATATCTTGCATATTCTTTTTACAGAAATCGTATTTCATGGCCTCTGATGACCGGTATATTCGGTTTATTTCTGGCAGGTATCTTGCTTCCGTATGGTCTTGTGAATATGTATTTTTATATGTCCGGTGTTTTTGAGGATTTCTGGTTCTATACATACAGCTACCCGATCAAATATGTAACAATGCTGCCGATAACAACAGGTCTTAACAATCTCAGGAATAATCTGACTGAAGTTGTAAATTCGGGAATTGTGATCTGGTTTTTTGCATTTATAGGACTTTTAGCCCTGATGTTGTCCGGAAAATTACGCGACAGACGGTTTCCGGTCATTTCTTTCCTTGTATTTTCTTTTTTATCTGTCTGCCCGGGATTATATTTCAGGGAACATTATTTCATTCTACTTCTGCCTGCTGTATCGTTGTTTGCCGCGATTGGAGTATCAACTGCTTTAACAAAACTTACGCAAAATCTTAAGATCATCTCAAAAATATTAGTTTATATATGTCTATTGGCGAGTGTTTTGCTGGTGCCTCTTTATTTAAAAAAAGATTATTTCTTTTATATGACCCCTTTCCAGATCGGCCGTTTTATCTACGGGGCGCAGCCGTTTGGAGAATCACTTGAAGTTGCACAGTATATAGAAAAACACTCAAAAGAATCTGACAAGATAATGGTATTGGGCTCAGAACCGCAGATCTACTTTTATTCAAAGAGGCGTGCAGCCACTGGTTTTATTTATATGTATCCCTTATTAGAACCGCATAAGTATGCTGAGTCAATGTTCAAACAGATGTTTTATGAAATTAATGCTTTGAAACCAAAATTTATTGTCTTGGTAAATATCAGGATCTCATGGATCACTTATCAATATAGTTCTTTCAGTACATATCTCGAACAGATAGTCAGGGATCAAATACAGTTGGATGATTACCAGAGAGTGGGTGTCATAGATATTATTTCTGAAGGTGAGACCAGATATAAATGGGGAGAGGATGCTCTTACCTATGCACCGTATTCAAAAGATTGGCTTATTGTTTATAGAAGGAACGATTAAAGTTTATAGTCAGGCAGATGCATTGTGACTTGATGAAAAAAATAAATCTGACCAAAATACAGGGTATTTTTTAATAATATAATTTTAAGATTACACCAAGAGTCATTGCCAGATAAATTACAATAAATACGCTTGGCATGAATAATGAAAGGTGTCTTGGTTGGGCATTACCGGCAAAACCGTCCATTCTCAGGGCGCCGGATGAGGGGTAGAGAAGCGTTTCTTTATTGTCAGGGCTTTCAAGTTTGTGAATTAAAGGGCTAAAATACGGTGCTTCATCAGAAAATATAAATTCACCTGCAGAGTCCATTTTACGTTCCATGTACCTGGCCTGGAAATATCGCAGTTTTAGTTTCAATTGGAGTCTCATAGAGAAGGTGATCCAGTAAGAGCATATCGATATTCCAAAAGCAAAACAACAGAGAACAAAAAAAATGTTGAAGGTCTGCATTACATAATCAGCGCTGATCACAATAAAGGTAGAAATATAATTTATCAGTGCATCAAACCATACATACATCACCTGTGCATCATCACCAGGTACAGGAATCCCCCAAGGCATTTTAGCTTTCACTCTAGATATACTAAAATCTTGCAATCCACCTGCAACAAACGCCACAATCTCATTATATTTTTCTCGGGGCAAGACGAACAGATGATTGTTTTTATATAGTTCTAAAAGCTGTTTTTGATATCGAGAAAATCTAAAGAAATAATTCTCTTCTTCAATAATTTCCAATATCTTGTTGGGATGAATGGGGCATTTTCCATCCACCAACTCCGACTCAGTTTTTTCCAGCTCACACCCCACACAATATTTTATTTTGTACAGTTTTTTGTAAATATCCCCATGCGCATCGCAACGTCGCCAAAATTCTTGTGCAGCTGCTTCATGGTGTTTTTCAGTAGTCCGAATGAAATTAGTGAAACCAAGATTAAGCAATCCCTTAAGTTCACGAAAACGCTGTGAGTATTTGTCAGTAAATTGTTGTGGGGTTAGCTTTTCTGTTTGCGCCTGTTGGTAAATCTTTAATCCATGCTCATCCGTCCCCGTATTAAAAACCACCTCTTCACCTAGTTGGCTGTGATATCTGGCAATAACATCAGCGGTAATAACCTCTAATGCAAACCCGATATGTGGATCGGCATTCACGTACGGGGTAGTTGTAGTGATATAAAAACGACCTTTTTGCACACAACTATTGTACCAGCTGTCT
>MHDW01000160.1:5722-5864 GCA_001803645.1 Nitrospirae bacterium GWC2_42_7
GCCAGTTTTATTCCGGGATTGCTCATCTTTTCTTGCACCGCTGCAATGGTGGCGGAAGAGACTTTCAAGGTTTGTCTGATATTCTCATACGACCTTCCTTTATCTAGGTAAATAGCAATAGCCAACCGCTTGGCCACCATCT
>MHDW01000161.1:0-5134 GCA_001803645.1 Nitrospirae bacterium GWC2_42_7
TTCACTTTTTCGTTTTAACTGCTTTTTTTAGGATAAATCAAATAGCGAATCGCCGACAAAAAGAAGCTTCTTTTTCATCAATGAACTGACCCCTTTCTGTTTTGTATGTTGATTGTATCATAGACAAAAACCAATAAAGATCACGCTCATTTGCAAAGACTTTCTCTGTAAGTTTGATTATGCCTTATGTTCGCGGTTTTTTACACTCAATACACTGTTTTATTGTCTGAACAATGAAGAAATGATAGAATGACAACATGGAAACAAAGATAAAAGAGAGCAACTTCTGGTTTTTTTTCAATCTCATCGGAAAAAAGACAATGGACGTCACAAACAATCTTGGCGCCGCAGTCATCTTTTTTACACTTTCCTTTCTGAGGATCTTCCGTCGCAAACAGTTCCGTGAAATTGTTCAGCAGGTCTTTTATATAGGTGCAAAGTCATCGAATATTGTAATACTTGTCGGCCTTTTCACAGGTATGGTACTTGGGCTTCAGCTTTTTTATACTCTTAACAAATTCGGTTCTCAGGGTGTGCTCGGTTCAGTCGTTGCCCTCACACTCATCAGGGAACTGGGGCCTGTCCTTACTGCGATCATGATAACCGCACGTGCAGGCTCTGCCATGACCGCAGAACTCGGGAACCTCCGCATCTCCGAGCAGATAGACGCCCTTTATACCATGCGCATCGACCCCCAGCAGTATCTCATCAGCCCGCGGATAGCAGCTGCAATTATCAGTTTCCCGTTGCTGACCGCGTTTTTTGATCTTATCGGTATAATCGGAGGGTATCTCACCGGAGTTGTGCTCCTTGGTGTAGATAAAGGCGCCTACTTTTATCGTATCCATGCATATGTGGATATAGTTGACATCGGGGGCGGGTTCATAAAGTCCCTCGTCTTTGCTGTGCTCGTATCCACGATCTGTTGTTACCATGGATACTTCACGCATTTCCGCACCGACAGCTTCGGCTCAAGGAGCGTCAGTCTCTCGACCACCTCGGCGGTCGTATTCTCTTGTGTAACGATACTTATCTCAGACTATATTGTTACATCTTTTCTAATGTAAGGGCATAAATGGAAACGCCATTAATAGAATTCAGAGAGGTCACCAAGCGCTTTGGAG
Source organism: Nitrospirae bacterium GWC2_42_7 (assembly GCA_001803645.1). Classification (GTDB taxonomy): domain Bacteria; phylum Nitrospirota; class Thermodesulfovibrionia; order Thermodesulfovibrionales; family UBA6898; genus GWC2-42-7. Next base: position 1,125 of record MHDW01000161.1, read on the forward strand.
AAAAAACCATTCTCGACAAGGCTGACCTTTCTATTTATGAGAACCGGATCACAACAATAATCGGGAAGAGCGGAAGCGGCAAGAGCGTACTGATCAAGCATATTATCGGCCTCCTCTCTCCTGACGAAGGGAACATACTCTTCAGAGGAAAGCCTGTTCATGAGATGAAGAAAAAAGAATGGGAAGGATACAGGAGCAAGATCAGCTATATGTTCCAGAACAACGCCCTCTTTGATTCCATGACCGTCTTTGAGAACATAGCCCTTCCTCTCAGGCAGACAACGAACCTGAAAAAAAAGGAGATCAACTCAAAGGTAATGTCGCGGCTTGAACAGATGGAACTCACTGATGCTGCCAAAAAATACCCGGCAGAGCTCTCGGGCGGTATGCAGAAGCGTGTGGCACTGGCACGGGCACTTGTAACTGACCCTGCCATCGTGCTCTTTGACGAGCCAACGACCAGCCAGGACCCTATAAGAAGAAACATAATCCTCAGCATGATCGCCCATTACAGAAAAAAGTTCGGTTTTACCGCTATTCTTATCAGTCATGATATTCCTGATGTCTTTTTTATCTCTGACCGCATACTGCTTCTGTGGGAAGGAAAGATCGCCTTTAGCGGGACATATGACGAACTGTCAAAACTAAATCATCCGCTGATCGATGAATTCCTCAAAAGCATAGAGGGGCTGAAGGATGAACTGACCGGGCTGCCCTCAAAGGAGATGTTCAGGTCGAGGTATGCCATGACCTTGGGCCGCGAACAATTGGATACCAAGATAACAGCGGTGGTCTTCAGTAGTAACCTCACATTCATTTCGAATCTTTTCGGGCCTCAGGCAGCAATAGAGATGCTCAGAACGCTTGTTGAATACGTAAATGAATATTTCGGGCCTCTGGGAGGATTCTCTGTACGTCACAAAAGGGATGAGATACTTACAATACTGCCCCACATGGGTCTTGAAAAAGCCGATCAATTAGTGCATGATTTTGCTAAAGAAATTGAAAAGAAATCCCTCACCAGAGTACGGGAGCTTTTAAACAAAGAGATAAAAGATGGGGAGTTTTTTGAAATATTTCTGAACGCAGGCATGACTGAAGGCGTCACAGATGATGACATAGAACAGTTAATGGAAAAGGCTGAAATGAACAAAAAGATAATTGCAAAATATCGTTGCGGCAAGGAGTGTGATTCAAAATGAAAAAATATTCCCATGAAACAATTGTCGGAATTTTTATTGTCGTCGGCCTTCTTTGTATTGGATATATGACCATCAAGCTTGGAAAGGTCTCCATTTTCGGCAGCGATTACTATCCGCTTTATGCACGTTTTGCCTCAGTATCAGGACTTCGGGTTGACAGTCCTGTTGAGATCGGCGGCATCGAGGTCGGGCGGGTGGAAGAGCTTAGCATAGACCAGGAGCAGCAGATGTCTGTGGTCAAATTAAGGATCGGGAAAAACATCAAGGTTTTTGACGACGCCAGCGCATCGATTAAAACTGCCGGCCTCATCGGCGACAAGCTCGTCAAGATAGACCCGGGAGGAGCAGGTGAGGTTCTTAAGCCCGGCAGCACTATCACCGAGACCAATTCGCCTATGGATGTAGAGGATCTTATCAGCAAATATGCTTTCGGAGATGTCAAAAAGAACGACAAAGACGAAACTAAAAAAAATTCAGGAGACAGCAATGAGAAAAAACATGACTAAAATAATCTTTATTCTTTTGTTGCTCTTACCGGCCTCAGCTTTTGCAGGCGCTCCTCTGGATACCGTAAAAGGCCATGCTGATAAAGTGCTTGATATTCTACGCGACCCTGCCCTTAAGGCTGATTCAGCCAATAACCTCAGGAAGGAGAAGATCCGGGCCATTGCAGCAAAAATGTTCGATTTCAGCGAACTCTCAAAAAGGACATTGGCCCGGAACTGGAACAAGCTCAGTTCTGAACAGCAGAGTGAATTTGTTATGCTCTATGAGTCGCTCCTTGAGGACGCCTATGCCAATAAGATAATGTCCTTCACTGATGAAAAAATAGTTTTCAACAAGGAAATCCCGCTCACTGACAAGACTACAGAGGTCCAAAGTGTAGTAATGAGAAGGAACGATGAGATACCGATCTACTACAGGGTTATACTGAAGGACGGAACATGGAGGGTATACGATGTTGTTATCGAAGGGGTCAGCCTCATAAATAATTACCGCACCCAGTTCAGGGAAATACTCGCAAACAAATCACCGGAATCCTTGCTTGAAACCCTGAGGAAAAAGACCGGCAAGTCCTGAGCTGAGGATCAAGGTCTTTAAAAGGAGGGAACCATGAAGCTCATCCATATTTTAATAATAACTGTACTTGTCCTTTGCCCGGGGATAAGCATGGCAGATACTTCTCCGGCAGCCGAGCAACAACAGGTGGTTTCTTTTCAGGAAACTTCTGCTGCGGCTTTCAGCAATTCATCTTCTCAGTCCAACATACTAATACGGTCATTAGTAGAGCCACATACATCACCCTCCCCTTCATCCCCTCCCCTCAAGGGAGGGGAAATTAACTCCCCCTTCCCCCTTCCGGAAATCATAACTCCCCCTTTACCCCCTCTTATCTTAAGAGGGGGAGAGGCGGAGCCTGGGGGCGTTATCTTTAAAGAGGGGGTGCCAAAGGCGGGGGTGTTATCTTCCTTGGAGGGTGAGGGGGTCCTACCTATGAACTCCTCAGTAAATATTCAGAATGAAGAAGCTGTGATCATATTAGCACAGAGCACCCGGAATGATGAAGAAGAGATAACGGAATCAGCACTGTCTGAAAACAATGATGTTTTTGAAGAGTACGAAGAAGAAGCCGCGCGAATCGCTGACCCCATAGCGCCTTTTAACAAAGTGATGTTCCATTTTAATGACAAATTATACTTTTGGCTGCTTAAACCAGTAGCCAGTGTTTATTCTTACATCATCCCTGAGGATTTCAGGTTTATATTCGGCAACGCATACGACAATCTCAAAGCTCCCGGCAGAATGCTGAACAATCTGTTTCAGCCCAGGCCCAAGGCTACAGGCAATGAACTCATCAGGTTTGTTTTTAATTCTGTTATCGGGGTCGGAGGCCTTGGTGATCCTGCCAAACATGTTTTAAACATAAAGAAACAGGATGCTGATCTCGGCCAGACACTCGGGCATTATGGCATAGGACACGGTTTCTATCTTGTATTACCTCTGTTCGGACCATCTTCTCTGCGTGACGGAATAGGGCTTGCAGGAGACCGGTTTATGTATCCACTGACATATGTGAGCAGTTCTGATCTCACTTTCAGTCAAACTGCCGGGATCTATACTCTTGAAAAAGTAAATGATACATCTTTCAAAATAGGAGATTATGAGTCCTTTAAGGAGTCTGCGATCGATCCCTATGTCTCAATGCGTGATGCCTTTCTCCAACACAGAAAAAAAGATGTGGAGGAATCGAAAAAATAGTTTTTTTGTCTGCCTGGGGTTCTTAAGTATCTCAAAAACTGAATCCCTATTTAATATCTGTTAAAAATCCAGGCTTCTCACCCCCCCCCACCCCCTCCCCTCAAGGGAGGGGCTTATTTATTATCCCTCTCCCCTAAAGGGAGAGCCTGCCTGTCCGGTAAGCAGAGTCTGGGGTGAGGGTATCATTCGTTTATAAATACTATGAGATATTATCCAGAATAGCCTTCGGATTTTTTATAAAGCAGACCCCCTTAGGCAGTTTGCATCTGCCGGCTTTTTTCTGGCCTTCAGCACCTTCCGGTATATTTAAACCTTCCAATCTGGTCCGAGTATCTTCAACCATTGAGAGTATCTCGGATGGAACAGATTCTGTCTTTCCTTCAACAAGTTTCTCCAGTTCAGAAAGGCCCTCTTTCATGCGTCGGGCAGTATTCTCAAAAGCCTTGCAGTTCCGGCATAAAGGGTCAGTCTGCTGCTGCATAAGCAGTCCGGATATGAAATTATAAAATCTTATATTGTTGATCAGATCAGGCATTGTCTTGTCATCCT
>MHDW01000161.1:5168-5310 GCA_001803645.1 Nitrospirae bacterium GWC2_42_7
TACTTCTCATATCCCCCCTCTATTATCAGCTTTGTTGCCTTGACTAGAACTTTACCGGATAATACCAGATTATTAGATTCAATTCGCTCATAGCTATCTCCTTTGAGGACAGGAAGAACTTCCTGATAAATTATAGGGCCAG
>MHDW01000161.1:5318-5460 GCA_001803645.1 Nitrospirae bacterium GWC2_42_7
GTCTCTTCCACAAAATGGCAGGTAGCTCCTACCTGATAGTCGTTATAGATGGCCCATGCTACGGGTGAAGAACCCCTTACTTGTGGTAATATACCCGGGTGACTGTTGATAGTTCCGATGTGAGGTATAGAGAGTATACGAT
>MHDW01000161.1:5488-5630 GCA_001803645.1 Nitrospirae bacterium GWC2_42_7
AACCAGCAAATCTATATCCAAATTTTTCAATATGTTTACACAGGCTTGACTGCCGTGGCTCATGGTGAAATATGATGGTATAAGATGACCGTCCGTTAATTCTTCAAACTTGGGAGGAGTATAAAAGCCCCCCAATCTCTCC
>MHDW01000162.1:0-147 GCA_001803645.1 Nitrospirae bacterium GWC2_42_7
GAATTTATCGAATATCTTTGACTTCGCATAATCCGGTATTCCGGGGCCATGGTCCCTTATGCTGAACTTTAATCTTTTTCCTTCTGTTTCACCAAGTAATTCTATCGTGGCATTTAAAGGACTGAACTCTATAGCATTCTGTATAAT
>MHDW01000162.1:192-2063 GCA_001803645.1 Nitrospirae bacterium GWC2_42_7
TATGTCAGAACTGAATTGGCAGGAAACACTCAGCCCTTTTTTTAATAACAGGGCCTGTTTGCTTTCCAGTACTTTATCTGTCAGCATCTTGAACGATATGGTCTCTTTCTTTTCGAGGACCTTCAGGTTCTCCAGTGCAGAGAGTTCGAGCATCCGGTCCACAATATCCTGTATCCGGTTTGCCTCATTCCTTATATTTGCCAAAAAACGTCTCTTCTGCTCCGGCTCCATTTTTTCCTCTAACAGCTCGGCAGCTCCGCGAATTGCGGACAAAGGACTCTTGATCTCGTGGGTAAGCGTCTGCACATACTCTTCTACGTAGTTCTTGCCCTCTAAAGCATCACGCATTTTTTCGAAGGCCTTGCCCATTTCACCGATCTCACTTTTGTCCAGTTTTGGAAGGGGGATACTCTTGCCTTCACGGACATTATTTGCATATTCAGTAAGCCGCTTGACTGACCGCGTCATCCAGAGTGAAACAATGAAGCTGAGCAGAGCTGCAACAGCCAGGGAGATGCCGGCAACTTCAATAAACTGCGGTTTGGCATGCGCCAGAAGACTATTGACAGCAGTTGTAGGTTTTCCGACTGTCAGCACACCCGCGATCTTTTCGTTCACAATAATAGGGGCAGCAACATAAAGAACAGAAGATGTGAGGTCATCAGGATCTTTTTTCGTGGTCCTTGCCCCATATTTGCCCTCAAGGGTCAGACTAACGTCCCGCCAATGCAAATAGTCCTCCCCCACACGATTCTTATCTTCAGAATCAAAAACTACCATGCCTTTGCTGTCGGTAATATAAACCCTCATATCCACACGTGTTTTAAGGTGATCGTATATCCTGGCAGAGAAAGCACGTTCATACGCTTTTTCGAATATTCTATAGAGATCTTCCGACCTGAAAGTCTCGGACTTCATCCGGGCCCCTATCATTGCTGCCAGAATATTGGCCTGGTCCACAAGAGGGTCTTCAAGACTTTCGAGATAACGTATACGCAGATTATCCAGCATCCAGTTGACAGGATAGTAGAAACAAATGGCGAAGATGATCATAAACGAGAAGAAAATACGGGTGCCAAGCCTCATGGTTCTTCTTTAAGGGAATATCCCATCCCGCGATGGGTAACGATAGGATCATGATCAGGGGTAATGGCCCTCAGCTTATTACGGAGGTTTTTGATATGTGCGTCCACTGTCCGATCCAGACTGCTTTCGGGTTCATCCCAGCACAAATCCATTAATTGATCACGTGAAAAAACATGCCCCGGCCGTCTGGTGAAGGTTTTTAATAAAGCATACTCATAGCGCGACAGGTCCAGCAGCTTTCCGCTATAAGTTATCTGTTTTCGGGATTCATCGATCTGAAAGGTGAGGTTTGATCCGGAGGGAAAAGAAAGGCCCTTTGTCCTGCGTAATAGCGCTTTTACCCTTGCTGACAATTCTCTGGGACTGAAAGGTTTTGTCACATAGTCATCACCACCGATCTCAAGTCCCACTACTTTATCAATTTCATTGGCTCTGGCTGTTAAGAAGATAATGGGGACAGCCTGTGCCTTCCTTATCTCTTTGCACAATTCGAATCCGTTAATGTCAGGCAGACCGATATCCAAAATAATGATATCTACGCTCTCTCTTAACAAAAAAGGGATAACAGGCAGACCTGAGGCAAGGCATACTGTCTCAAATCCATCTGTCTCGAGTGCGTACTGAATAGTATCGGCAATACCGGGCTCATCCTCTACAATAAGCACCTTCTGTCCCATTATTTATGCTGCTCCTCTTCAGTGATCTTACCGGAATAGTTCTTCATGCTTATTCCTATCTTAATCAGAATCATCTTAGAATACAACCGCATCCAATGGACCAATAAG
>MHDW01000162.1:2071-5719 GCA_001803645.1 Nitrospirae bacterium GWC2_42_7
AAAGCATTCCCTGTTGCCGATAGCTGCCATTGACAAGCGGGATCGCCAGAGTAATAAATAGATACCAGAACAAAGGAACAGCCGCTGCAGAGACTTTATAACTACCGGGGACCACATCGCAGATATTAACTTCTTTGTCTGATCTATTGTGAAGAACGATCATCTTTCTGATAACGATATAAAAAATAGAGAGGAATAAAAAATACAAGACTACACCCTCTAAACGATGGATCCTGGCTGATGTCAACCATCCATAATGGATGTTATTATCGATAAGAAAGATCGAGATAACGATCCTGACGCTATTTACCATGACAGTCAGAAGATATGAACCTGATAAACTGATCACAAGCCAAAGCCACCTTAATCCCTGTGAATGGATGTAACGGACAAAGGAGAAAAAGACCATACAAAAGGAGATGACCAGGAAATTCAGACCGCTGCAGGCCGGTGCGATACATATCCCATTACTGTAGTTGATAAAACCGGATTGGGCTTCCCTGATAAAATGCAGCCCAGTCATATATTCCACAGATACAGCCGTAGGATACAGGATCCAGAAAAGATCGTCTGCTGAAGCATTGCTGTAGTAATACTTCAGCCCTGCTGCTGTAATCAACCCAAAAAAATACAGCAGTATGCTGGCAAGATTGATCTTCTGTTTTAATACTGATCTCATATGGTTATTTCATCCTTTAAGGAAGGGGAGAGCAGTTTAATATGCTGCTCCCCATGACCTTCCTTTTAATAATTCATGCTTTGCAGAAGTTCCTGTAAATGAATGCCATACCTATCATCAAAATACCAATAAGCAGCATCAGACCCAGATCCGGCTCAGGTACGTTCGAGACAGAACCTCCAACTGCCAGTTCAGACACACCCTGCGGCAGAGGCAACGGCTGATCCACATTCTTTGCAGTACCATCCTGGTTCCGGACCTCATCATGCACTGCAATAAAGGAGGTATACTGCGTCAAAAGACTATAGGTTAGCCCAAGAGAAAGGATCTCATCCTTATGTTCCTGATCACCCTGACTGTTGCTGAAATCGGATAAGCTCGCTATCCGCTCCCGCGCCCAGAGATACCTCAAAGGATAATTAGACTCAAGAGGTCTGATGTCCGATACATTAAAGACCTTTGTATATTTGCCTCTTCCGCTCACGCCGCTGATCTTTATACTGCCTTCAGCTTTTCCACGCCATTTCCCGATTACTACAAGAGGTCTCTCTGCAAAAATATCCGGAATTGCACCGGGCTCGATGTCATAGGCTTTAAACCCCTGAAAATCGAGTTTTATGTTGCTCAGAACAGGCGACCTCACATACTCACAGAAGCGCTGAGCGGTACCGGAGGATTCCTGAGGGTCAGTAACAATGAAGGGTTCACCCATTCCTGCTTTGGCTATACCCTCGATAAGGTAGCGGTTCACACTGCTGCCTATGCCGAAGGAAAATACGTTCGTGCGATCTAGATTTTTGCTGATGGTCTGGAACACCTCTTTTTCAGCTCCAATATATCCATCCGTCAGTATAAGGACCGTTCTCGAAAAACGGTCATCTCTTGGAAGAGATAAAGCTCTGTTCAAAGCCTCAAGCAGTTCAGTGCCTCCCCCTCCCTGCTGGCTGTCGATCAATTTAATGGCTGCCTGGACATTTCCCCTGCTTGCCGGGAGAGAAACCTGGGACATAAGCCTGAATCCGCCTGCGAAGAGGATCACATTAAACTTATCTGTCGGTTTCAAACTATTGATCAGATTTCTTAAAACCTCTTTCGAGATATCCAGAGGATATCCGGCCATGGAACCGGAGACATCAATGATAAATATATATTCCCGGGGTGTAATATCATCTTCCTGTACTTTTCCCGGGGGCTCAGCCATAAGAAGGAAGAATTTCTCCTGATCTTTTTCAAAAAGCATTAAACCTGTCTGGATCTTTTTTCCTGCAAGCCGGTATTTAAGAATATAATCTCTGTTTCCGCCATACTTATTTTGGTCCTTTAGCGAGATCTTTGCTGTTGATCTATTCTCATAATTTACCAATGTATCATGGGAAGTGCTTATGACTTCCTGGAGATCCATCCCTGCTGAAAGGTTTACGATGATGTTGAATCTGGATCTTTGAGGGCTTCCGTTCTTAAGGTAAGGGTTTTCGATCCATTTGTCATCTTCAGGCGCACCCTCACTGGATTGACTGGAATAACGAGGACCCACGACAGTTGGATAGACGAATTCATATTCACCTTCTGCAGGAACGAGCAGCTCAGTGTAATGCAATTCAATGTCTATAGTATCTCTCGGCATTATGTTCGCTACCTTCATACTAAAAACATTAGGCCGGTGCTGACTGAGAAGCGAAGCGCTTTTCCCGGCGCTTTTTGCTGCTTCGAACTCTTTTTTTGCTGTCTCTTTTTCTTTTATCTTTGCCGTAATGATCTTGTTGCCAATATTCATTTTCATTCCATGCACTGCCGAGCGAGTGGAAGCAGGGAATATATATCTGGCATTGATCGGCACAGTGCCCTCGTTCACATATTTTTGTCTGACCACCACATCAGCGATCACGCCGTTGATGTTGACACTGACATCCGTCTCTTTTAGCGGGAAATTGTCCAACGAGGGATTGTTTCCATCAATAAAGAAATAAGGGGAAAGCGTTCGGCCTTCGTTCTCCTCTGCTCCGGCAATGACCGTGAAAACAAGTAAAATACTTACTGCAATCAGGCAAATCAATTCTTTTGATGCTCTTTTCATTGTATCCTCCTTTTTGATCTTCATTTTTCTTCTGCAGCTATCGCTGCTTGTAAGAAGCATGACATCCCAAAATGAAAGTATTTTGAAAAAAACATGAAAAATATGTGAATAATGTAGGACTTGCCTGTTTGGAAGCAGATTTTTTGACTATAGCCGGCAGAATGAAAGCTTTTTGGACAAATAAGGGATCATCAAAAGGCCATCGAATGGGACAGAAGACCAAAGCAGCAAATTCGCATTACTTTCCTGTTTTAAAATTTAAGCCGCTATTTCAGTTATAGGGGAAAACCCACCCCTGCACCCCTCCCAAGAGGGGACTTTAAATACCTTAATCACACCGAGTAAGGGAGTTGAAAAACAAAGACTGACCTCCCCTGCCACTCAGGGGATTAAGAAAAAAACCTGACTTTAAATCCTCCCCTTTACAAGGGGATGTGTAGGAAGGGTGGTTCTGGGTTCAAAAGTCCCCTCCTCGAAGGGGTGCAGGGGTGGGTTGTATTTGTCTATATACTCTGTGCTCTATGCTCGCTGTTCATTGCTATTTACTGAGACCTTCGATTGTCCTATATCCACTTGACCACAGGCTCTTTTTTCTTAGGCGGATCAGGATAACCTTTTGGATATCCAAGCAGTATCGGGCCGAATATTTTTTCATCTTCTTTGAGTTCAAGCGCTTTTACAATTTCAGCATCTTCAGTGCCCATCGAGCCGAATCCGACCCAGCAGCTGCCTATGCCGAGCGAGTATGCCGCAAGCATTATGTTCTCACATGCCAGAGGACATGAATGGTCAGCATATCTGCCGGAGCCGATAACAAACAGGACTGACGGCGCAGAATAGTAGATCGGGTCTTCCATCTCCTCATAACGCTTCATTATCTGTACATATCTTTCAG
>MHDW01000163.1:0-1552 GCA_001803645.1 Nitrospirae bacterium GWC2_42_7
CAGGATAAATATATGTCTTGTATATCCCAATCATTACCATGTAGGCATGTCAAACCTCGGGTTTCAGGGTATTTACGGTCTTCTCAACAAGAGGAACGACGTGGTTTGCGAGAGGGCCTTTTTGCCTGAAGATGGCGACTTTGAGGAATATCTAAGGTCGGGGACCCCTGTCTTCTCTTTCGAATCAAAGAGGCCGCTGAACGATTTTGATATTGTGGCTTTTTCAGTATCTTTTGAAAACGATTATGCGAATATCCTGAAGATACTGGACATTTCACAGGTCCCATTCCGCTCCCGGCAAAGAAATGAATACCACCCCTTATTGATAGCGGGAGGTGTCTGCTGTTTCTTTAACCCTGAACCGATTGCTGAGGTGTTCGATATTATTTTTGTGGGAGAGGCAGAGGAGTCGCTCGATGAATTTATGGACATCTACAAAAAGGAAAAGGCTGAGGTAAAGAGGAAGGCATTAAATATTGAAGGGCTATATGTCCCCGAATTTTATAGCATTTCATACAACAGTGACGGGACAATATCAGAGAGAGTTGCATTGAACAATGCGCCTGATATTATAAAAAGGCGTCATCTTAAGGAGTTGTCCAACTCTTTGATGACTACCTCTATTATTACTCCTGAAGCGGAATTTTCGGACATGTATCTTATCGAAGCAATGAGGGGATGTCCCTGGAATTGCAGGTTCTGTCTTGTGGGCCACATTTATAGTCCGCCGAGGAAAAAACCGCTCGATGTTATTAAAACTGAAATAGAAAGGGCAAAAGGCCTTACAAAGAAGATAGGGATTATCGGGCCTTCCCTGACTGATTATCCTTTTATCCAGGATGTACTTTGCATTGAAGGCGTCGGCTTTTCGATAACGTCTCTCCGTGCGAGTTCAAAGAGCGCAGAGCTTGTTGGACTCCTTAAAGGACACAAGAGCGTTTCGATCGCTCCTGAGGCCGGGACAGAAAGACTCAGGAAGGTCATCAATAAAAGGATTACCGAAGAGGACATACTGGATACAGCAGGGCTCCTGTTTAATGCAGGTGGGGCCGGCATTGAAAATCTGAGGCTTTATTTTATGATAGGTCTTCCAACTGAAACTGAAGATGATATTTCCGGTATTGCTGAGCTTGTGCGTAAAATCAGAGCGCTTTCAGAGAGGGGGAATATCACACTGAGCGTCAGCACCTTTGTGCCAAAGCCTTTTACCCCTTTCCAGTGGCATCCCATGGAGGCGCTTGTTTCTGCAAAGAAGAAAATTAAATATATAAAGAAGGCGTTGAGTGATGTGAAAGGCGTAAAGGTATTCCACGATGTGCCGAAGTATGCACATATGCAGGGGCTTTTCTCTATGGGCGACAGGAGGGTCCTGAATGTCCTTGAGGCTATGGTCAGGAGTGACGATTGGAATAAGGCGTGTTTAGAGGCTGGAATTGATGAGGGCCATTATATCTTCAGGCGCAAGGGCATTGAAGAAAAACTGCCGTGGGACTTTATAGATACCGGCATCTCAAAGGTGAAGTTGTGGGATGAATATAAAGAATCGAAAACA
>MHDW01000163.1:1684-3616 GCA_001803645.1 Nitrospirae bacterium GWC2_42_7
ATGGGCGATATCTGCAAGTATGGCCTTTGTGGCTCTGACCTCGCCTTTCCTTGGAGGTATAGCTGATTTCAGCGGTAAGAGGAAAAGGCTTCTTTTTGTTTATACCATATTATGTGTTTTATCTGTGGCAAGTTTCTCTTTTTTACAAAAGGGCATGATATTTGAAGGCTTTATCCTTATTTTACTTGCGAACATCGGCCTTGAAGGCGGACTTGTATTTTATAATTCTTTTTTGCCTGAAATAACTGTCAGAGAATATCAGGGAAGGGTCTCAGCATGGGGATATGCTATTGGTTATGCAGGGTCTATTTTATCTCTGCTGATAGCTCTGCCTCTGATCAAAAGAGGCCTGTATAATGAAACATGGATCATGGTTTCTATTTTTTTCGCTGCTTTTTCGCTGCCAGCTTTTTTATTTCTTCCTTCTGACAAGAGTACTGATTTGACCTTGGTTAGCTCTGCAAAACATGGCAGCAGATATTTATGGAATACTTTTAAGGATATATGGAAGCAAAAGGAACTCCGCAGGTTCCTGATAGGATTTTTAATTTATGAGGATGGCGTAAATACGATCATAATATTCTCAAGCATATTTGCGGCAACTACAATCGGTTTTAACCCAAAGGAACTTATAGGGCTCTATATGATAGTACAGGTCACAGCACTCTCAGGAGCATTTGCGATGGCAAGGCCGATAGATCTATGGGGGCCGAAAAAGGTTGTTATTGTTTCTTTGTTGCTCTGGTCTTCTGTTTCCCTGTTATCATTTTTCATATATGTGAAGGTCTACTTCTGGATAGTGGCTATTGTTGCCGGCCTTGGACTCGGCACAGTACAGGCAGCAAGCCGTGCATTCTTTGCGCAGTTCATCCCCTCAGGCCATGAAAGCGCGTATTTTGGAGTGTATTCTCTTGTAGGAAAATCCTCTGCAGTTGCAGGTCCTCTTGTTTTCGGAGGTTTATCCTATGCATTCGGAAGCCAGAGGCCTGCTATTCTTGCAGTGTCAGCTTTTTTTATCATCGGACTAGTGATAATCAGAGGTGTTAAAGGCGGCGGGCCGAATATTGAAAGAGGCTGATACTGATCATTTAAAATTGAGCAGTTCCTCTATAGTGATGACTACAGATTCGCTTAGGGATGTGAGATTGTATCCGCCTTCGAGGCTGAAGATGCAGGGAATATTTTCAGATGAAGAGAGTATCCCTCTGACTATATTCCTTATTCCTTCATTTGTGACTCTCAGGCCTGCAAGAGGATCTTTGGCATGAAGATCATATCCTGCTGACACAAGCATTATATCAGGCTTAAAATTCCTGACCAATCCAGGAAGTATATCCTGATATGCAGTGAAAAAATCCTTATCTCCTGCACCGTAATGCATAGGGATATTATAGGTAAAACCTGAACCTTTACCTTTTCCTTTTTCAGAGTCTGCTCCGGTGCCGGGGTAGTGAGGATACTGGTGGGTGCTGAAATAATAGACCGTATCATCTTCCTCAAAGATGTGCTGTGTGCCGTTGCCGTGATGCACATCAAAATCTATGATAAAGACCTTTTTGTATCCTTTAGACTGGGCATATCTTGCGCCTACGGCAACATTATTGAAGATGCAGAAGCCCATTGCTTTGTTTGCCTCAGCATGATGTCCGGGCGGACGTAAAGAACAAAAGGCTCTGTCTATCCGCCCTTTTTTACATTCTGCAATTGCCTCGATAACAGCGCCGGCTGCGAAGAGCGCAGCCTCAACAGAAATTCCGGAAACAAAAGTGTCGGCATCAAAATATCCGGTGAATTTTATGATCTTATCGAAGTATGCAGATGTGTGTACTTTCAGGATATCTTCCCTGTCAGCCCTGCGTGGCTTAATGTGAATCAGTTTATTCGAGATCGGAGATCTCTTTACAGCTTCTGATATGGCTATCAGGCGGTCTT
>MHDW01000163.1:3680-6908 GCA_001803645.1 Nitrospirae bacterium GWC2_42_7
CGGAGTCATAACTCCCCCTTCCCCCTCTTATCTTAAGAGGGGGTGCCGAAGGCGGGGGCGTTAATTCAATGGGAGGAATTCCTCTCTTTGGAAAAGAGGGGTTAGGGGAGATTTTCATTCTCTTTTGTGTTGCTTTGCAGCATGTTTGTTTCATTAAAGAATTTTTTATGAACAGGTTTATAGTTGTCCTGATTCAGTTTTGCTCAAAATGACTTTAGCATCAAAAAGCCTTTTAATGTAATTCCTGATCTTCTCCGGATTTTTTGCAACAACTGCTTTTAAAAGGTCGCCTTCCAGTTCAGCAACCTCAAGTCGTTCATAATAGTCCATCATCTCTTTCAGATGCGCAAGCACGATCATGCCTGTCAGCAGGGGATGATTGTTCGTAACATTTACATCCTTATACATTGTGCCGTGTTCGAGCTCAACTTCCAGCCCTCTGCGAAACTCCTCAAGAGGTACCTTCATTTTTTGTGTATTTACAACTGAAAGAATTGTTTTTGCTTCTTTAGGCAGGACTTTTGTGCCTTTCATGGCTGTCCAATCTCTCAGCTTCAGCTCTTTGCATACCCTCCTGACTTCTGCGACAGTTACATATTCCGGAATCTTCATTGTTTCCTCCTGTTTATTGTAGTCAATTTATTTATTGAACATATCTTCTCAAATATATTGATGAATAATATTCTATCACATCTACTGTTGCATTTCCTTGACGTTAAAAAAGCTATAATTTAAACTAATAAACATGAGAAGACTGAAACATAATAACCCTCTCTTTTTCTCTAATAAATTTATTGGGAGACATACATGGACAAGATTATATTGAAGACTGAAATGCCTGATATTAAATTTTTAAGAAAAGGAAAGGTCAGGGACTTATATGAACTTGGTGACAGTCTTTTGATGGTAGCATCTGACAGGATATCTGCCTTTGATGTGGTCCTTCCAAACGGCATACCCGGAAAAGGGAGACTTCTTACGCAGATATCCCTGTACTGGTTCAGGCAGATGGAAGGTATTATAAAAAATCATCTGATAGCAACAGAGGTCAATGACTATCCTGAGCCATGCCGCAAGTACAGAGATCAGCTTGAGGGCAGGAGTATGCTGGTAAGAAAGGCAGAACAGCTTCCGGTCGAATGTATTGTGAGGGGCTATCTCTCAGGGAGCGGATGGAAAGAATATCAAAGATCCGGAACAGTATGCGGGATAAAATTACCTGCCGGACTTAAGGAATCATCAAGACTTGAGACACCGATATTCACTCCGAGTACAAAGGCTGAAGAAGGTCATGATATAAATATAACTTTTGAGGAGATGGTTAAAATAACCGGCAAAGAAATGGCAGAAAAGCTCAGGGATGCCAGCCTTAATATATATAAGAAGGCGTGCGATATGGCTGAAAAGCGGGGAATTATCATAGCTGACACTAAGTTCGAATTTGGTCTTTATAATGGTGAATTAATCCTTATTGATGAGATATTGACGCCTGACTCATCACGGTTCTGGTCAAAGAAGGTTTATGAACCCGGAAGAGGGCAGGACAGCTACGATAAACAGATCGTAAGAGATTATCTGCTTACTCTTGACTGGGACCAGACTTATCCTGGCCCGACACTGCCTGATCACATTGTTGATAAGGCGCTTGAAAGATACAAGGAGATCTATCAGATCATTGTTGGGTAAGTTTACAACCTCTTCTTAGCAAACGTGGTTGCATAGAAAGGACATAGTATTCTCGCTCATTCTCGCTGCGCTCCGAGGAATTTGTACTCTTATTTATTAAAATGCATACTGTTTGAATATCGTCCAAATAAAACCGCTCAAATACTACGTCCTTTCTGTTTTTAGGAAAATCTATGAATTAAGCGGTTTAGGGTTTTGTGACTTTTGAACGCAGCTTACCGATATACTTGTTGATCGGATTATTCCGCGTAAGAAAAGGAACAACCGGCTTTTTGCGCTCACCCATTTTTTTAAGTTCCCATAAAATATCATGATTACTGCTGTCTATACTTAATCCTGTTTGCAGTGCGTTTACCGCCTCTTTTCTATTGTTGTTTTTCAGGTGAGCCCTGCCGAGGTTCAGATAAAAGGCAGGATAGAAAAATTCACTGCCAAAAGGCATTGACTTATCTAGTTGCTTTATAGCAGTTAAACATATTTTAACACCTTCTTTTGCCTTGTTTTCGACAATTGCCATAAGACAGCCATAATAAGAAAGCAGAAAAGGGTCATCCGGATATTTATCGAGAGCGATTTTCAGTACATTCAGGGCAGAGGCGCCATTGCCTCTTCTAAGGAGCATCTGGAATTCATCAAAATATTCGGACTTTAATTTATCCTTTATTGAGCGTTCAGCAACAAAATAATCTATTGTGGAATTATGTTGTCTCTCCATAAGAGATTTGAGTTTGTCCCCATAGTTTTTCAGCTTTGTGAGATGCGCATAATCTGCTTTCTTAGAAAAAACTATCTCACCTTTTAAAAAGACCCTCGATACTATCTTGGATGTTTTTTTCCCCATGTCCTCGGTCTGGACATGGTAGGTGATATTATCTACCTTAATATTGCTGCTGTACTCAGTTGGGACATTCGAAACTATATTTATTTTGGACTTTGAATCCATAAAACATTTTACCTTATTTGCTGTTTTTATTCATTTAGTCTTTTTATTATTTCAGAGATCTGGCGGTCAGCGTTATCTGGTTTGAGTGGACATGCCCCTGCGCCCTTATGCCCTCCGCCTCCGAAATCACTGCATATATGTCCGCAGTTTGAGGGACTTGTCCTGTTGAATATGTTATGCCCGAGGGTAACTGCAACAAACTTTTTTTCAGGGCCCCACTGAGCGCGCACCGAGACATTAGTGTCAGGAAAGAGAGTATAGACAAGGAACCTGTTCCCAATCGGCGCCTTTTCAATCTCGCGAAAATCAGTAAAAACAACGCTTCCATCTTTCTTTGAGTACTTCTTAAGAGCTTCGAGAAAAAATGCGTTGTTTTCGTTTAACATTTTCACTCTTCTAGAAACTTCAGGCTGTGATAGTAACTCATTAAGAGGCATTGTCTTCAGCCACTCAACCAGTTTGATGAAGTATTCCTTAAAACTGCCTATCCCGGAACGGGAATCTATAGTAAACCCAAGAAGTATCTCATCTTTAGGCTCTGTAATATCCTTAACCTCAAGGTGTGCTGAATCAAAACGGTCTGTTTCCGAGACGAGTCT
>MHDW01000164.1:0-2549 GCA_001803645.1 Nitrospirae bacterium GWC2_42_7
CCTATCACAAAACAAGCTTATTAATCATTCAGTGCGGGTAGTCCATCATAGCAACCCACCCCTACACCCCTCCAAGGAGGGGACTTAAATAACCTATACCCAGTTATCTGATTAAGAGTGCAAGAGTCCCCTCTTGGGAGGGGTGTAGGGGTGGGTTTTCACCTATATCTGAATCTATGCCCAATCTGTTCGTTCTTTGTATTCTTTTCATGTAAAATATTTTATGCAGCTGGAAGAGAAAATGAGAACAGCGCTTACTGCTGAAGGCGAAGAACTCTGGAATATCGTAAGAGACCCTCACCCTGCTGTTATATTAAATGCAAGCCTCAATAAACATTTGTCAGAAGATATGGCTGTATTCATCTCAAAAAAAAGAAGCACACCGGCAGAAGTCCTCGGAATGCTGGCCGCTGATATAAGATTTAAAGATAGTTACAAGCTAAAACTCGCTATCTGCAAAAATCCTAAAACTCCTCAGAAGATAACTCTTTCACTCCTGAAATTTCTAAGGATATTTGATCTCGGCGACATGACCAAAGAACAGCTCATCCCGATCAGTATAAGACAGAAAATAGAATATTCTATATCAGAAAAAATGGCTTCGCTTCCTTCCGGAACCAAGACAGCTCTTGCAAAGAGATCGAACAGCAATATCGTAGTTTCTTTACTCGAAAAAGGAGACAAGAATGTTATCGCAGCATGTCTTGAGAGTCCTTCTATTACAGAAGGGCATCTCTGTAAGTTAATAAACAGATTATCTTCAAAGCCTCTTCTTATCAGAATGATAGCTGAAAATCAGAAGTGGTCCCTGAGGTATGACATCCGCTTTGCCCTGATAAGGAATTTCCAGACCCCTATGAAATATGCGGTGGAATTCATAAATAGCATAAAGACCTCAGACCTGAGAGAGCTTTATTCTTATGGGAATCTGCCTACTGCTACAAAGCCTTTTATCTACAGAGAACTGATGGACAGGAATGAAACAGTCGAGCCGCCAAAAGAAGAACTATATGAACTTTCAGAAGATGAAGAAGCTGATATTGATGAGATTATTTCTAACCAGGATGATTCTTGAAAACGCTTGCTTGGTTGAGTTCCAATATACGATCAAAATTCCTTAAAATCCATAGTCTGTGTATTATTCAAGCATACCGATAAATCCGCCTTGCCGTCCTGTCTGTCCTTTTGAATACCTGTAAGAATAATACTTCTCAGGGTTGCAGAACGTGCATTCTTCAGATATCCATATATTCTTTTCAGGGACCCCGGACTGTAATGCCTGATATTTATTGGCAGAAGGCAGGTCAAGACAGTTCTTTCCCTGTATAGAAGTAAAATACTCTCCTTCTCCTGTAGCCCCCTTCACACTCTCAAGAACATCCTGTCCAACTGCATAACAGCACCATCTTATGCCGGGACCAATCGCGATAATAATATTCTTCGGATCAGACATGAATCTATTTATCATTAGATCAAGAGTCTTCTTAAGTATCCCTTCAGCCGTCCCCCTCCATCCTGCATGGACTGCTCCGCAGACCTCTCTCTCACTGTCATACAAAAGCAAAGGAACGCAGTCAGCTGTCTGCACTCCGATCAAGATCCCTTTTTGGTTTGTTATAACAGCGTCCGCGATCTTAGGCTCGAGGGAGGATTCGATCATAACTATTTTGTCAGTATGCTTCTGTATAGGCATAAAGATGTTGTCTTTCTTTATCTTGAAAATTCTGCTGATCTCGCTTAAATCAGCTCCGGGATTTTTTCCGGTAAAAAAAGCTGTGATCTGAGGTTTTAAAAGTTCGGGGAATATTAATCTATCCATCGGCCTTCAGGACAGCAAAAGCTTCAGGCAGTCTTTCGATAATATCTGTTGCTATCATTGAGTGCATGCCTTTTTCTGTTGCTGCTATATCTCCTGCAAGACCGTGAATATATGTTCCGAGGACCGATGCATCCATAGGATTCAGTCCCTGGCCAAGGAAGGCAGCAATTATACCGGTAAGAACATCTCCTGAACCTGCTGTGGACATGCCGGGGTTTCCGGTAGTATTGATAAACACCCTGCCGTCAGGTTCTGAAATAATAGTTGGGGCTCCCTTAAGCAGAAGATATGTTCCTGTCTCATTTGAGAACGAGACCGCTGTTCTTATCTTATCTTTTTCTATTTGAGCAATAAGTTTTTTATTTGCTTCTGAATTTCTGCTCAGCAGTCTTGCCATCTCCCCAACGTGAGGGGTCAGTATTACCGGTGCCTTTGCATCCTTTAATATTTCCGTCCTGCCTGATATTGAGTTAATAGCATCAGCATCAAGTACCATAGGAACAGTTACTGTCTCCAGAATTCTCATCATTAGATCTGTAATATCAGCATCACACGCAATGCCCGGTCCAATTGCCAGCACATCAGCTTTCTGAGCAAGAAAATCAATTATAGTTTCAGAGGCTTTTACAGACAGTGTTCCTCTGCCTGTATCATTAAGCGGCAGTACCATCTCTTCAGTAACTCTTTGCTGGAATATATCAACAAGTGTCTCAGGCACTCCTATTGTGAC
>MHDW01000164.1:2569-6118 GCA_001803645.1 Nitrospirae bacterium GWC2_42_7
AGCGCCTGTTTTACCCCTTGAACCTGCAACAATAAGAACATGGCCGTAGTCACCTTTATATGAATGTTTTGCCCTTTCAGGAAGGAGCATTGAAGCATCCTGTTTTTCGATCGTCTCGATCTTTATGCTGTCTGACTTTAAAAGTTCCTCCGGAAATCCGATATCTTCAACAAATAATTTACCTGTGAACTCTGCTCCCGGATAAAGCATATGGCCGATCTTGGGCAGGCCGAAGGTGACAGTATAGTCTGCCCTGACAGCCTCTCCCATGATCTGTGCATTATCAGCAGAAATGCCTGAAGGGATATCAACTGAGATCACAATATTTTCTGATCTATTCAAAAAGCTGATAATTTTTGAGATGAGTGAAGTCACAGGTTTATTTATCCCTGTACCGAATATAGCATCCACGATTATCGCGCTATGAATATCTTTCCCGTTCAGGTTTGTCCTGAATTCCATAGGAACACCCAGATGTTTTGCTATCCTGTACTGCGCAAGACAATCCGGGCTGAGCTTCTCTTCCTTGAATAATAAAAAGACTTTAACATTCCATCCCCTGTTATAAAGCTCTCTGGCAGCAACAATGCCATCGCCCCCGTTATTTCCCCCTCCTGAGAGCACAATGACTTTTTTCCTGTCAAAGAGTCCTATTATCCTGTTTGCAACCGAGAGTCCTGCCCTTTCCATAAGAACAGAGGAAGGGATCTTGTAGTCTTTGATCGTCTTTGAATCTATGGTGCTCATCTCAGATGCAGTCACAATCTTCATATATGGTCCTTATCCAAAAGAATTCCTCGATGCTCTGCACCGGGGTTTCCTAAAATTCCTCCACCTTGAGGGGGGAGGTTAGGAGGGGGTGATTGGCTCCGTTTTTCCCCCTCCCCTTTATCCCCTCCCCTCAAGGGAGGGGAAATAATTTGATACCTCGCAGCTTGCTGCGGGATTGTTCATTCAATAAAATACATTTAGCAGGCAATCAATTCTCAAGCACTACACATGCCACGCCATATTCATGTTCATGGCTCAGGCTTAGGTGAGCTGTTCTTATTGATTTCTCCTCAAAGAAAGACTCAAGCCTGCCCTTGACTTTGATAAAAGGGCGTCCACTGCCATAGTTCATAACTTCGATATCAGTAAGAGATACCGTTATCTCAGAGCCTATCGCCTTAATAAGCGCTTCCTTTGCAGCGAATCTTACAGAAAGCGAGAGGTATGGTTCCCGCTTCTCATAACAGTAGATTATCTCGTTAGATGTAAAAACCCTTTGAAGGAACTTCTCTCCCCATCTCTCAACAGTTTTTCTCATCCTGTCTATTTTTATTATATCCACTCCGATTCCGTATATCATAAATAGTAACGCGTAATGCGTAATGCGTGACGTGTAAATGTACTCTTAACCTTAATATTTTTCACTTTCTGCCCGCTGCTGACGTTATCAGATCCTTCATTTCACTGACAGCTCTTTCGATCCCTACAAGCACAGCCCTTGATATTATGCTATGGCCTATATAAAAGCCTCTTATTCCGTCTATCTCTGCTATCTTCGAAACATTATGATAATTAAGACCGTGTCCTGCATTAGCCAAAAGTCCGATGTCAACAGCCTTCTTAACAGATTTCTGGACCTTCAGGAGTTCTCTTTCCTGTCTTATGCCTTTTTCATTGGAATAACTTCCAGTATGAATTTCGACCATGTCAGCTCCAACCTCTTTTGATATCTCTATATCATCCTCAGACGGGTTTATAAACAGGCTCACGACGATCCCATTATCTTTAAGTCTTTTTATTGCACTCTGGATCATCTTTCTGCTGTCCTTTACATTAAGCCCACCCTCAGTCGTAAGTTCTTTCCTTTTTTCAGGCACGAGAGTTACAAGGTCAGGCTGTTTTTTAATTGCGATACTCAGGATCTCCTTTTCTGCGGCCATTTCAAGATTAAGCTCAACAGGCACAAAAGCCTTTAACAGATCAAGGTCCCTGTCGTTAATATGTCTTCTGTCCTCTCTTAAATGAATAGTTATTCCGTCCGCTCCGCCGAGAATGGCGAGCGTTGCTGCCATGACAGGATCAGGTTCGATCCCAAGCCTTGCCTGCCTTAAGGTAGCTACATGATCAACATTAACTCCAAGATACATTTTTCACCCTGTGATCTGCAGATTTTTAAGGTACAACTGTAACGTCATTTACAGATGAGGAAACTATAAATACCTTTGTATTATTCGAAAACATATCAACCGGCAGAAGAAAAAATCCCGTTGCAGCGTCAGCCTTTTTCTTAAGAAAAAAACCATGGTCCCAGGGCACATCTCCTTCCAAGAAACCAACCATCTGCTCTCCATCTTTAAATCTTATAAAGACTCTGTGGCCTTTCGGGCTGGTTGCCCCATAAGTCTTCTTTTCCCTGTGTTCTTTGTCGCCTTCAAATGACTTCACAAAAAATATTGCTTTAAGCTCATCAATGTTTACATTCATAATGCCGCCGGTACCATCTTCTGATAAAACAGCTTGTTTCAAAAAAGGAGAAAATTCTTTAAGATAACCTTTCTTTATTTCTCCATTTATGAACCTGAAGACTACTTTAAGCAACTCTTTGTTTTCATCCATGATTTTCTGCCCTTACCTGATATTGATCTGTATTTTTGATGTTTTCTTCCGCTGTTCTACCCATTGTGTAACTGCAGCCTTCTTTTTCTGTTCAAATAGGGTTCTTCTTATACTATTTCTCACATCGTCAATTTTTGCCACGCCTTCTTTCTCTATTTCATTTACCTTAATAAGAAAAAAACTCTTTTTCCCTTTATACGGCCCCCCTGACTGTCCCGGCTTCAGGTTCCTGACAGCCTGAGCAATATCAGAAGAAAAAAGCTCGGGATTGACCCAGCCATATTCTGTAGCAGTAAGAACTCTGGGATCATTTTCAAGCTTTTTTGCCATAACATCAAATTTAATATTTTTATCTTTCATTTCATTAACAATAGCCCCAGCTGACTCTTCTGTGGGAAACTCAATAATTTTCATAAGCACGCGTTTAGGTTTAATAAAAGGTACCGGACTGTTTTTATAAAAACTTTCTATCTCTTCTTCGGTAATAGAGCTTTCATTCACAAGACCGGACATGAAACGCAATATCGCCATCTTATCCTTTGTCCTTTCCCTGAAGTCGTCATAGGACACCCCTTTTTCTCTCAATGCATTATAAAAAGCATCTTCACCTGCATCTTTTTTCATCATATCAATTCTCATGTTCATATCTTCATCAGAGATCTTTATCCCGAGTTTTTCAGCCTCTTCAAGCATAAGTCTTTCTGCAATTAACTCTTGTATGACAGCATTCTTCATCTGCTTCATATCCGGGATTATATTCTGTGCCTTATGTTCCTGCATTTTTTCTTTCAGGAGTATATCAAAAGTCTTCATGTCAATTTTCTTTCCGTCCACAACAGCGGCCGGCCTTGTACACCCAAGGACATAAAGCAACCCAAATACAGCAATAAAGCAGACAAACAATCTATTCTTCATTTCTCCTCCTTCAGCATATTCTCGGCA
>MHDW01000165.1:0-8286 GCA_001803645.1 Nitrospirae bacterium GWC2_42_7
AGTTGAATTCACAGCAGGGACATCAGGTTCAGTAACAGGCATTACAATCAATGACATTCAGATCATGTCCGGAACAGCCGTTGCCTTTACCACAGATCTTGAAACCCTTGCAACTGATGTTGCAGCAGACATAAATACATATATATCAGATCCTGATTATGAGGCTTTTGTATCAGAGAAGACAGTTATTATTAAGGCAATGCCTGAAGCAGGCTCTACACCTAATACATATGTTGTGGTGAGCACTGTTAACAGTGATTTAACAAAAATAGATGTCAACATGACCGGTGGTGTAAATCTGTATGAGGACTGGAGGCTTCCAAATATAAAGGACCTTTCATCCATTACAGATCAGAAGTTGTATACCCCGGCTTTGGATATCCGTGACCTGCTGTCTGTTAAAGGTTTTCTGATCGATAATGACACAATGCAGTACTGGTCATCTACAACCGATATATCCACTGACAAGACTGTTGCCTGGAGTCTGGCTTTTTATCTTGGTTATCCTTATCCAGCCTCCAAGGCAGACAACAATTACGTGAGGTGTGTCCGTGGAGGTCTCGAAAAAACCTTGTCGGTTGAGGTGATAGGAGATGTAGCAGGTCAGGTCGCAGCTGACAGAGATGGAATTGATCTGGACGGCAACACAATAAACTGTCCGGGAACTGCGCCGGATGCATGCAGTGATGTATACCAGTTTGGAGATGTTGTTATTTTAACAGCAACACCGAGTCGTCCGGCAGCATATCCTTCAACACTATTACCATCAGAGCAGCAGACCATATTTACCGGCTGGACAGGTGGAGGATGCCCGGAAACTGTGAGCCCTTTTGGGGATACATGTTCTATTACGATCAATGCCAATATTTCAGTCACAGCAATGTTCGCTGCTGATACTGACCTTGACGGAGATGATGTATGGGATTCCGAAGACAACTGTCCACAGGTCTACAATCCCCGTGTTGATACTGACAATGACAGTATCGCAGATATGCAGATAGATACTGATAATGACGGCATAGGAGATGCCTGTGAGATAAAACTACCGGATACAGGTCAGACCTCAGATCACACTCAGACCTTTGGTGAGGATGCTGATTATACGATGCACCAGCCGTTATTTGTTGACAATAATAATGGAACGATCACAGACCTCAATACACATCTTATTTGGCAGGCTGCTGATGACAACAAAAATTATAACTGGTATGAGGCCAATGGAATAGTGTCACCTTTTAATCCATATGACACCTTATTGCAGAGGGTAAAGACCGATGTGTGCGGAGATCTCGTTCTCGCGAATCGTTCTGACTGGCGTGTGCCGACCAAGAAGGAACTTCTCAGTATTGTAAATTTTGAACAAAAGAACCCTGCGATATTTACTGGATATTTCAAGGGGACTGATTCAATGAGTTACTGGACCTCGACAAAGTATGCAGTGGGAGATACGAATGCATGGCTTGTAAACTTCAGCAATGGCCAGACAAGTTTTATAAACACCAGCGGAACGCCGCCACCTGACTACCGTGTCAGGTGTGTACGTTCTACAAAACTCGAATACGGACAATTTAATGATGTAAATGCAGATACAGTAAAGGATGAAACAACAGGCCTTATATGGCAAAAAGACAAGGGCGCAGTACAGACATGGGAAAATGCTATTAAGACTTGTGAAGATCTTGAGTTACCTTCAGGTTCAGGTATTACAGACTGGCGGCTTCCCAATGTAAAGGAACTCGAATCACTAACAGATGATACAGTAACAGATTCAGCCATAAATGCAGCTTACTTCCCAGACCTCAACTCTGCTGAATTCTGGACCTCAACGACGAGCACTGAATACATTGATAATGGCTGGTCTGTTGATTTTCTGACAGGCAGCACTTCATATGCTCTGAAGACTTTGACAAAGAACACGCGATGCGTGCGCGGAGGCAGGGAGGGTTCTCTCGGGGAATCCGAGCTTTCGCTTGATGTTGTTGATTCGCCGGATCCGGTTGCAGTTAATACCACTCTTACTTATACATTGACTGTGACAAATAACGGACCTTATGATGCACTAGGCGTTATCCTGACAGACATTATTCCTGTTGGGACAAATTATGTTTCAGGAAGCTGGCCGACCGGAAATACATGTACGGAAGCAAGCAGAACAGTAACATGTAAAATTGGTGATATCCCTGCTTCAGGAACGGTTGATGTGACGATTGTTGTGACAGCCCCTGACACTGTAGGGACCATTACAAACTCAGCTGTGGTGACCTCTCTCACAAATGATGCATATATAACTAATAATTCTGTTTTAACTGATACCTTTGCAGGACTGCCTAACAATACACTGACTGTTGATATATCAGGCTCAGGCTCAGGAGGCGTCACCAGTGTCCCGGCCGGTATTGCCTGTCAGGCTGACTGCAGCGAGATATATCCCCTTGGTACTAAGGTAACTCTTACTGCAGCACCAAGTGGCTCATCTTTGTTTGGCGGCTGGTCAGGAGGCGGATGCAGCGGCACAAATACTACATGTGAAATATATGTTATGGCTGACACTCTTGTTACAGCCGCATTTGAACTTGATTCCGACAATGATGGTATCCTTAACCCTGTTGACAACTGTCCAAACAACTGGAATCCAGGCCAGGTTGACAGTGATGATGACGGTATTGGTGATGTCTGTGATCCTGACAAAGATGGTGATGGTATTCTGGATAGCACGCCTTCAGGTTTACAGAATTGCACAGGAGGACAGACAACTAATTGTTATGACAACTGCCCATCCATTCCGAACCCGGAGCAGACAGACACGGATGGAGACGGGAAAGGAGACGCATGTGAGATCCGGTTATCAGATACAGGGCAGACAGGTGACTTTACTGCAACGTTCGGAGAGGATTCTGATTATACGATCAATCCCCCGTCTTTTGCGGATAATGGTGCAGGTATAATAACCGACAACAATACTCATTTGATGTGGCAGCAGGATTATGACGATCAAAACTACAACTGGGCTGCTGCATCAGGTCTTTGTTCTGCTCTGCACCTTGGCGGTTTTGATGACTGGCGTCTGCCTAACAAACACGAACTTCTCGGTATAGTTGATTTTGGAAAGCAGAACCCTGCGATTGACCAAACCAGTTTCCCTGCAACAGCAGCAGCTGTATTCTGGTCAATTAATGAATATGTATTCACACCTACAACCTATGCCTGGGGTGTTGACTTCAGCGACGGACATTCCGAAACCTACAACAAAAATTCAGGCAGTTTCTATGTAAGATGCGTTAGAGAAAATCCTATTACATATGAAACTTATATTGATAATAGTGATGGAACGATTACAGATACCTCAACAGGACTTGTCTGGCAGATGGATGACGGTGGCACTGCCAGAACATGGGAAAACGCATTGACCTATTGCGAAAACCTTTCTGTAGTTGATGTCAGGTCCTCCGGTTCAGTTGAATTCACAACCGGAACAACAGGTTCAGTAACAGGCATTACGGTCAATGACGTTCAGATCATGTCCGTAACAGCCGTTGCCTTTACTACAGACCTTGAAACCCTTGCAAATGATGTTGCAGCTGACATAAATGCATATATATCAGCTCCTGATTACCAGGCCTTTGCATCAGGGAAGACAGTTATTATCAAGGCAATGCCCGGAGCAGGATCTGCACCCAATACATATGTTGTAGTAAGTTCAATCACAGGTGATATAGCCTGGACAGATAATAATATGGCCGGTGGCATGAGTACATCTTCCAATACTGACTGGCGTCTGCCTAATACTAGGGAACTTGAATCAGTAGCTTCAGTTATGGATTACAACCCTGCAGCTGTTACTCTTATGAAAGCAAATACATCTTTTGCGTACAGATACTGGAGTTCAACCACTGCTGAATTTAACGCTGCTAAGGCATGGTCAGTGGATTTCTTTGACGGAAGCATTATCTCTGAGGATAAGACAGCCAATCAGTATGGAAACCCGGTAAAATCCTATCTCACAAGATGCGTAAAAGGCGGCCGGTCAGGCTCTGTAGGGGAATCAGACCTTTCAGTTACGGAAACTGATTCACCTGACCCTGTTATAATCAGCAATACGCTAAGCTATACAATTTCAGTAACCAACAATGGTCCCAATGATGCATTAGGCGTTCTTCTGACAGATGTACTCCCAGAAGGATCATCATATGTTTCTGGGAGCTGGCCGAATGGAAATACATGTACGGAAGAAGACGGAACAGTAACATGTAACCTTGACTCTATTGCGGCTTCTGAAACAGTAGATGTAACTATAATTGTCAATGCCCCGAGTACTGCAGGAAGCATCACAAACTCACCTGTAGTGACGTCTGTTACAAATGATCCTGTTACAGGAAATAATACTGTTTCTGAAACAACCAGCGTAGAAGTTGACCTTGATGGCGATGGATTGGCATCAAACATTGACAACTGTCCTCTTGCATACAACCCGGATCAACTTGATACTGATGGCGACGGCATAGGTGATGCCTGCGACACTGATGATGACAACGACGGAATTCTGGATATTACAGATAACTGCAAACTTGTGATCAATACAGATCAGCTTGATACTGATGGTGACGACATCGGTAATGTCTGTGATCCTGACGATGATAATGATGGTGTCCCTGATGTTTCTGATAATTGTCCCCTTGTGGCCAATTCGAATCAACTCGATACAGATGTAGACGGCATCGGAGATGTCTGTGAAATCAAATTGCCTGATACAGGCCAGACAGGAAGTTACACAGCAACGTACGGTGAAGATCATGACTATGTACTATACCCAATGTCAATTATCAAGAATAATGATGGAACAGCATTGGATAATAACACGTACCTTATGTGGCAGACTTCAGATGATAATACCTTGAGGACAAGGGCACAGGCCAAGACTTACTGCGAGGGACTTTCACTCGGGACATATCCAGGAGGCCTCTATCCTGACTGGCGTTTGCCATCAAAGAAAGAACTCCTTGGTATTGTTAATTATGGCAATTATAGCCCGGCTATTGACACAACCATCTTCCCCGGGACAGATACTGTATCAGGAACTCTGCCAGTCCCTGCCTTCTACTGGACTGATACGGATTCTGCATTTACTGTAAACACTGCATGGGGTGTAGATTTCTTCCAGGGTCATGCTGATATTAAAAATGTGTCGACACCTGGTTTTGTCCGTTGTGTAAGAGGCGATAGCCTGGTATATCCGGTTGCTGCAGACAATGGTGATGACACTGTAAAAGACAAAGGCACCGGACTTGTATGGCAGAAGACCGCTGACAGTACCGCAAGGACATGGGAAGAAGCGCTGACCTACTGCGAAACGCTTAATTTCGGAACATGTTCGTCAGGATTATGCCCTGACTGGCGTCTGCCTGACGTCAGAGAGCTTGAGTCCATAACGTCAAACACCAGTATAAATCCATCAATAGATACAGGCGTTTTTTCTTCTACCCAATCAGCCGGGTACTGGTCATCTACAACGAGCATTATCAAGACGGTTCCACCTGTTGATACCTACGCGTGGTATGTATCTTTCAGCAATGGGACTGTGGCAAATCGCGATAAAGGGCAGGCGTTATATACACGCTGTGTGCGTAACGGAGAGGGTGGAGCGATAGGCAATTCTGATATTGCGGTTTCCCTGAGCTCAACAACAACGGATGATGGCCTGCCGGAAGTTACTGTTGGACATACTCTGATATATCAGTACAATGTAACTAACAATGGTCCTGATAATGGGCTTGGAGTGTTCTTTACGGATACTCTGCCCGCAGGATCGGTATTTGTGGCTGCGATCCCAACTCAGGGAACATGCAGCGACAGTGCTCCTTTCGGCACTGTAATTTGTGATATCGGATCGATGCTAAATGGAGATATTGTAAATATAACAGTAACAATTAATGTGCCAATGACTGCAGGTATTATTACTAATACGACCACAGTAACATCCATAACCAATGATGACATCTTTACAAATAATTTCTTGGACGTGACAACCCAGGTGGTCTATAAACTGGGGGTTGAGGTCCTGACCGACGATGTTGGAATAAACGGGACTGTTACGGGTTCTCCTGCGGGGATGGACGGTGCTATTGACTGTGCTTCTGATCTGGGATGTTCGAATGCATCCGACCGTTTTAGCTCAAGCACTGTAGTAACACTTGTAGCAGTTGCAGAACCTGGTTCTAGTTTTGCAGGATGGTCAGGCGGGGGGTGCTTAGGCACTGGTGACTGTGTGGTAACGGTCAATGGTGATATAGCTGTAGAAGCGTACTTTACTACTTACATCAAACCAGGACAGATGGCACGCAGAAGCTATCTTGTTAAGCCGGAGAATTGGATAGTAAGTGCGTATACAGTTGGTTCTGGTCCTTATACCGTATACCTGGAGGTGACCGACACAACAGGAACTCTGATCCCGGCAGGGCAGATAATGGGCATGACATCAAACCCGATGTTGATATCCGGGACAGCCTTAAGGTCTGAGGTGACGCTGGTATTCGATGAAGTAACAAGGAAAGCATACATAATACACGACGATAATGGGACACTGATTATGACAGTTGCCCCAGAGATTAAGAGATAAAATGATTAAAACAATATTAAAACTACATTAAAACTACGGAGGTGTAAGATGAAGAGAGTTTTGACTATATTAGTATGTATGGCACTTGCTTTTGTTAGTAGTGTGGCAAATGCAGAGGAGACAGGATGTCTTACAGCAGAAAACTGGGTTATAAGGGTATATTCAGAAGAAGTGGCAAGTCCGCACAGTTTCTGGCTGGCAGTTATTGATCCTGAGACAGGAGACCTGATAGACCACAGCAAGATCAAGGCATTTGTAGGGGCTACGACACCGTGTCTGAATGCGGATCATGCAACCACGAACTTGTGTGAGATAGAGACTGACGCACTGAGCCCTGACGTCAGCCTTGCCTGCGATGAAGGAGAAGGGACAGCGTACATTACCCATGACCATGCAGGTCAGCTTAGTATGAGCACGATTGCTGATATAGTCAGATATCCTCTAAAGGTAACACCAACCTTACTGAATTTTTCCGGGAAGATCTCCAAAATAATAGTAACAGTGAAGAACATAGGAACAACCGGTCTTTATATAAGCTCTGTATCATTGCCTTCCTTACCTTTTGTTTTGGGTAAGAACAACTGCACAGGGGCGACTTTGGCTCCGATGACAGGCTCCTGCACCATGCAGGTAGGTTTTAAGGCTAGTATATATGGGACTTATAGGGATAGTTTCACTATCTACTCCGACCAAGGCAATGCTAAAATAAGGCTGAAGGGATTGAAATAGAAGCAGCATACTGCACATAATAATGCAAGGGCCGCACCAACAACTGCGGCCCTTTTTTCTGATAAACTCATCATCGAGCAGCTTCTTGTACAACAGCCGGGTTATAATAAATGAATTTATTTCATTGACAAACTTTAAAAGCAGCAGGTAATATTTAACCCAATGAAAGATTGGGGGTTGGGATCATTCAGCCTCAAGAATTAAAACTTCATATCGGGTAATTTATGAATATTTTGTATATGGTTGCAAAGGTAATAACAAAAAGATGAGATCGCTTCTCGGAGACAGTTGCTTGATGTTTGTGAAAAAATGAATCGGAAATTAGCTAATCTAATATTAATTGGTTTTCTTGGATTATTATTCTTCTGCATCGATGCACAGGCCTTTAATATCCCGGATACAGGCCAAACTAAATGCTATCAGGGCGTAAGTCCCTATTACGAAATTCCATGCGCTGAAACAGGTCAAGACGGCGAGTACAATATCAATCCAATCTCCTATACTGATAACGAAGATGGCACTGTTACAGACAACAACACTGGATTGATGTGGCAGAAGTATTTTGTTAATGTTAATAATTACTATGGTAACAACTGGTTTGAAGCATCTGGCATATATAGCAAGTATAACCCTGATTTTCAAGACGTTTGCGCTGAATTGTCTATAGGAGGTTATTCTGACTGGAGGTTGCCATCCAAGAAAGAACTTGTGAATATTATCAATTATGGCGCTTTTCATAAAGGTATGCTCGACCCTATTTTTATTAACTACTATCATTACTGCTACTGGTCCTCAACTAACTTCGCTTACTTTCATGCATGGGCAGTAGACTTCAGTTCTGGCTCCGCATACATAGAACCTGCCCCTGTCTTTTGCAGTGTGCGTTGCATACGCGGCGAGGAGTCCATGCAGAACTTCACAGATAATGGTGACGGTACTGTTAT
>MHDW01000165.1:8325-15322 GCA_001803645.1 Nitrospirae bacterium GWC2_42_7
GGCCCATCCTTTGTCATGGGAGTCTGCTCTTAGATATTGCGAGGGGCTAAAACTTGCGAACAAGAAAAATTGGCGTTTACCGAATATCAAGGAACTTCATTCTTTGACTGATGATGAGAGCTGGTATTTAGCAATAGATACATCTGTTTTCTCTGACGCAAATCCATACAGGTACTGGTCGTCAACGACAGAGACTTCCAACAGAAATAATGTGTGGTCTGTGGATTTTAATGATGGTGAAGTAGATTCCTACAACTGGAAGAATTCAGATAAAGGTTTTGTTCGATGCGTTAGGGATGGGCAATCAGTTCTTTCAATAACAATAACTGGCACTGGAGCAGGAACTATAGCAAGTTCTCCATCAGGTATTAACTGCGACAGTGATTGCGAAAAAACTTTTGACATCAACACAACATTACCCATGAACTTTATTCTGACGGCTACAGAGGCTGAGGGTTCGACATTCCGGGGCTGGAACGGCG
This sequence comes from Nitrospirae bacterium GWC2_42_7, assembly GCA_001803645.1. GTDB lineage: Bacteria > Nitrospirota > Thermodesulfovibrionia > Thermodesulfovibrionales > UBA6898 > GWC2-42-7. Next base: position 8,808 of record MHDW01000165.1, read on the forward strand.
ATTGCGCTTTAGCAGGGTTAAAAACAAAATGCAGCCTTCTAATGGACAGCAATAAGTATGTAACAGCTGTTTTTTCTCTGCCTGATCTGACAGGGACTCTGACTAATGTATTGGCTGTTTCTTCAAAAACCGCATACTTGATATCAGGACTGCTGAGTGTTTATGCAGGGGACGGCAATACAGGCGATGTTTATATAAAAGCATATCTCTCAAACGATTCCGTGCTTGACAGTGAAGATAATTTACTGACCCTTGATTCTGTAAAAATAGGGAAGATCAAGACAACACTTTACAGGGCAAAGTCCCTGAGACTGACATCTCCAGCTGATCCTTCAGGGCAATATCTGATAATAGTTCTTGATCCTGACGGATTGTTGTCCGAATCAAACGAAGACAACAACACAATCATTGTGCAGATACCGTAGACAGCAAAATATTGGCGGGGTGTTTAACATTTAGTCTCCTTCTTGTTAATTTTCAAATCTTACTCACACTGCACATCGAATTTCTTCGTTGTCTTGCATCTCGGCCTTACACCGCCAAAGACCCTGTAATGCTCATTGATCAGAAAGCGGACATCTTTAGGGGTATCCACCAGAGAAAACAACGCAAAATCCTCTTTGCTGATCGTGCCGTTTGGGACAAGTGTTTTTTTCATCCAGTCAATCAGTCCGGCCCAGTATTCCGAACCGTATAGAATTATAGGGAAGGCCCTTATCTTTTTTGTCTGGGCCAGTGTTAAGGCTTCAAAGAGTTCGTCCATAGTCCCGAATCCACCGGGGAATATAATATAAGCAGTAGCATATTTGATGAACATAAGTTTCCTGATAAAAAAATACCGAAAGGTAAGTGTTATGTCCTGAAATTTATTGGGGGTCTGTTCTGATTGAATTTCAATATTAAGGCCGATAGAATGAGCCTTGCCTTTTTTAGCTCCTTTATTCGCAGCTTCCATTATCCCCGGCCCGCCTCCTGTAATTATAGAAAAGCCGTCATCAGCCAACATCTTGGCTATACGTGTTGCATCTTTATAATATTTGCTGTCCGGTGATAATCTTGCACTGCCAAAGATCGTTACTGCAGGGCCGACATCATTAAGTGTTTCGAATCCTTCCACAAGCTCTGACTGAATTCTGAATACGCGCCATGTTTCGGATGTTTTAAGGTCTTCCATATTCCAAGGGTCTCCTTTTATATTTAAGCTTGGTGTTTTTTCAATTTTAAAGTATCCAGGAGCCTCTTCAGATCAAACTCCTTTTCTACGATCTCTTTTGTCCTGAGGATCTTTTTCTGCTCCCTGATCCTTATTTTTCCTATCGATGATTCTATTTTCTCTACAGTTGAGTAGGTATCATCACTCACCGAAATAATAGGAATTCCGCTTGCCTTTGCCTTGCCTGTTATCACATCGTTGGCATATAGACCGCCGGTAAGTATAACGCATTTTGTTGAGGTCTCCAGCGCAGCCAATTGTATGTCTGACCTGTGTGCTCCGGTAATTACTGCCTTATTTGGTGTCCGTTTGAAATATTTCATTGCACTGTCCACATCCATAGCTCCTATAGAAAAATTCTCTATGAACTCATCGAGCTTGTCCTCACAGCACATGACTTTCCCGTTGAGAATATCGTTCAACTGCCGGACAGTGATAGAATCAAGCAATATGTCCCTGTGAAGAGAGGCAAAAACAGGGATCCCGGATCTTTCAAGGAAAGACCTGACAGATCTCTTGACGTAATCATCTGCGCTCAGTGGTATTTTATTTATGACAACACCTGCAAGCTTGCCTTTAAGAAGTTGTTTTGCCCCCAGAATAGAGTCGATGGAACTGTCGCCTTTCCATGAATCAACGATAAGGGTCGATGCCTTAAGATGATCGATCATTTTCAGGGTATTTATCCCGAAGGCCGAACCTTCATAAAGGTTGGCTCCGCCGCCTACCAGAACAATGTCTTTATCTTTTATTGATGCAACAGCCTTCTTTATATTCTTGAGTTTGTCGGATGATATTCCTTCCAGCAGACTTTGTTGTGCTTCGAATGTAACTACAAAGGGAGACACAACCTCAGGAGGGTCCTGTATATCAAGGGCCTTTCTCATAAATTCAGCGTCAGCATCTATCAGCCTTTTTTCATATTTCTGGGGTGTTTTGCCGAAAGGCTTTATATATCCCACTCTATAACCTTTTTCCTTTAGTATCAGACCGAGTCCTAATGTCACAAGGCTCTTGCCTGAAAAGCCAGATATTGAGGCTATGCATAAGTATTTCATCCGGTTCCTCCTTTATGATCGCTGCTTATTATAATTCTTGCATCAAGGGCCATGGATCCTTTTTCATATACAACAGGGGGATTTATATCTAATTCCTGAATCATAGGGAAATCCAATGAAAGCTGCGAAAGTCTTGTTATTGCATCTGCGATCGACTCAATATCAGCAGGTTTTTCTCCACGTGCTCCCTTAAGAAGCTGAAATGACCTGATTTCCTGGATCATTTCGAAAGCATCAGCACGGGATACAGGGACGATCCTGAATGAGACATCCTTGAGCACTTCCACATAAATACCGCCAAGCCCGAACATTATCATATGACCGAAGGTCCTGTCATAAGTTATCCCGAGTATCACTTCCTTGCCTTTAGGGACCATTCTATATACCAGAACGCCGTCAATAAACGCATCGGGCATAAACTTTTTGGCGTTCATTGTTATATCTGCAAATGCATCTTCAGCTTCGTTTGGAGAATTAATACCTATTTTTACTCCGCCTATATCTGTCTTATGCAGGATATCAGGGGAGGATATTTTCATCACAACAGGAAATCCTATTTTTGCAGCAGAGCTTGCAGCATCAGAATGTGACTCAGCAAGGTATTTTTCAGGGAATTCAAAACCATATTCTGATAGTATCTCCCGTGAACTGTCCTCTGCAAACTGGAGGCGGTTAGCGTCTATTGCCTCTGCTATTCTTGCTGATACCTTTTCGCTTTTTGAACTGATTGCATTTTTCATTGGTTCTTCTTTTTTGGTCCAGGCCCAGTGATCAAATAATCTCTTGAAAGCCTTTACTGCAGGCTCAGGATATGAGAAATTCGGAATTGAAGACGACTTGAGATATTCCACAGCAGAACGAACACGTTCCCAGCCCATGAAACTTGTTATAAATGGCATATCTGATTTTTTAGAGGCATTTACAACAAGTCGAGCCGTATCCTCAACATTTATAACAGCCTGAGGGGTGAGAATTATAAGGATCCCGTTTATATTGGGGTCATTAACAGCATTATCAATAGCATCAGCATATCTTTCTGATGTAGCATCGCCGATAATATCAACAGGATTATAAAGCGATGCATTTTTCGGAAGCAAAGATGAGAGAGTCCTGACAGTATCTTTTGACAGCTGGGGCAGATTGATCCCGAGTTTCTCTGCTGTGTCAGCAGCGATTATCCCGGGTCCTCCTGCGTTTGTAATTATCAAAAGGTTATTGCCCTTCGGAAGTTTATTAGAATTAAAGGCCATGGCGGCTTCAAAGAGATCTTCAATGCCGTCTGCCCTGATCACGCCTGTCTGTTTGAACGCTGCATTAAAGGCATTTTCCGAGCCTGCAAGAGCTCCTGTATGTGAGGATGCAGCTCGCGCTCCTGCCTGAGTTCCACCGGATTTAACAAGAATTACAGGCTTGACCTTTGTGGCCTTTCTGGCTACCTCCAAAAATCTTTTTCCATCAACCACATCTTCGATATAGCCTAAAATTACATCTGTCTCGGGATCATTAATGAAATATTCTATAAAATCTGTTTCATTGAGATCAGCCTTGTTGCCGAGGCTTATGAACTTTGAGAAGCCGACTTTATTGCCTATAGCCCAGTCAAGTATAGCTATGCCAAGGGCACCTGATTGAGAAAAGAACGAGAGCCTGCCCTTTGGAAGCATTCCGGCAGCGAAGGTTGCATTAAGGCTGTTTGATGTGTTCATAACGCCAAGGCAATTCGGGCCGAGTATTCTGATATCACCCTTAGCCGCGATCGACTTTATTTCTTCCTCAAGAATGATCCCTGCTGAGCCTGCTTCCTTGAAACCTGCACTGATAATGACAGCGGACTTTATTCCTTTTGTAACACAATCTCTGACAACTGAAGGCACAAAAGCAGCAGGAATAACAATTACAGCAAGGTCGATATTATCTTTAATTTCAAAAATGCTTTTAAATGCCTTCAAGCCGAGTATCTCAGTTGACTTAGGATTGATAGGATAGATATTGCCTTTGTAATTAAACCGCTTGAGGTTGTTTACTATAGAATGACCGACTTTTCCGGGATCTGCAGAAGCTCCGATTATGGCAACAGACTTTGGATAAAATAGAGGATCAAGCACATTAAAATGATACAAAAGAATATGCTTTATAGCAAGAGGGAAAAGACTATTTAGATAAGGCTTCAGTTATGAGTTCCAACCCACCCCTTGATCCCCTCCCAAGAGAGGACTTTTTTTGAATAAGCACTCGATATAAAAGAGGTCCCCTCCCTGGAGGGGCAGTGGGGTGGGTTGTTTTAATCAGAAAAAATAACCCGTAACTGAAGTGATACTCCTTTAATTTTTCTCAACTTCCATCATGGATTTTCTGCAAGCATATTGTTTGAGATTTCCATTATAGTCACCGATAGTTATCCCGATAACACCATTTTTTAATAGTGCGGAAGGAGCGCTGTGCTTATTTAAATGAACCCCCAAGAGATGATCATCAGGGTAAAAAACCGGGGTGCGCCAATATTGTGGATCAGCAGTGAAAATGCTTATTTCCCCGTCCTGCTGCCCTACGAAAAGATAGGTCTTACCTTCTTGCCTTGCCAATGAAGGTGAAGCATATCCATCAACCTTTGCGTAATCGAATAATTTATCGATCTTATGCCATATCGTGCTACCATCTTTTCCGTTCTCATACTTAAAGCCCTTGACATAGCCGTCAAACCCTCCAATGATCAATTCAAATTTTCCGTCACTGTCAATATCAAAAACAGCAGGAGCAGCATGCCTGATCTTAGGGATCCCCTTAAAAAACTGTTTTTTCTCAGACCAGGATGGTTTGTCAAGACTTCCAGTGTTTAGAAAAGCCCTCATTATCCCATCTTGCTGTGAGGTGATAAGAAGTGAATGTCCTTCCCATTCTGTTAATATTCCTCTAGAAAAACTCGAAAGTTTTATGCCTTTGAAAAAACCGAATTGCTCTCTCCATGTCATTTCTGATGATGACAGTTCATTGGTAAAGAGCCTGATTTCGCCGTTAATGTTACCAATGACCAGAAAAGAGCTTCCGTTGAGTTCAGTAATAACAGGCGTGGAAGCCAGGCCAGTGATGGTCCGTCCTTTGAACAGATCATCAGTTATTTCCCAGGTGCGGTAATCATTTCTTGTATTTCTGTAGTATGTGAGCTGGCCGTTGCTGTCTGAGATCACCATATCCTTTATCCCGAACTGGCCGTTTTCAATGAATGCAGGCGCTGCAAAATTGCTGATGGAAAGAGACAAGGCTGTCTTTTGCCATGCTGAACTGTCTGTGCATGATTTATCAATAAGAGAAAGCTTTCCCATGCTGTTGCCTGCGATGATAACTATCCTGTTCTGGTAAGAAGTTACCGCAGGCACAACATACATTCCGAGATCAATTCCCTTAAAATACTCAGTGTCTTTTACAAATAAAACCTTGTTGCTGTTGCTTTTATTTCTAAAAAGGAAAAGATGCCCTGTTGAGTTTCCGACAATAAGGTCCGGTTTACCATCATTATCAATATCAAACAGCGATGGAGTGGCATCGTTGCCAACAGAAATTGCAGGTAAGTCCATTTTTTTCCATACAGGATTTTTAGGGGTGCCTGAATTTTTATAGAATATGACCTTACCGGATTCTTTCGAAAACCCCCCGGTCCCAACTAGAATCTCCGGCTTTTCGTCCCCATCAATATCGCCTGCTGTTGGTGCGGAAAAAGCCCCGACACTGACCCCGGCAAAGTAGTCTGCATCAAGCAGCCAGCGAGGCGCACTGCGTGTGCCTGAATTTACATAGAGACGAAGTGAGCCGTCCTTACTGCCTGCTATCATATCTTTGACCCCGTCTCCATTGATATCATAAAAAACAACTCTAATGAATGGCAGAACTTCTATCCCGCTGGAGTTAAAAAAATTCTCCGTTCTTTCATCGCATTGCATAACTGACTTATATTTAATTATTGGAGGTTGAGGTTTTTGTGCAGGAACTGCCAAAGGAGGCAGCAGATCAGGAGCAGGCACAGGCTGTGCGCAGGATATAAAGAGCAAAAGAATAGCGATGGATATGGCGTATAATTTAAAAGAAAACATCTTGTAACTATTATATGACAAGAAGAGGTAAAATTGAAAAAATAACAGGAAAGCTGCAACTATTTAGTTACATGGGAATAACCCACCCCTGCACCCCTCCCAAGAGGGGAATTAAAATAAAGACATCCTTTCATGTGTTCTCTTTGGAAAAAATAATAT
>MHDW01000166.1:0-4268 GCA_001803645.1 Nitrospirae bacterium GWC2_42_7
ACATCTTTTGAATTAAAACCTGCTGATTCATACTCTTATCCGCTTGAACCATTGTCTTTTCTTAAAAAACCTGAAATATATATCAATGCAGAAGGCGATTCCGATCTCATATATATGCTGTCCCTTACATTTCCGAGGGTTGACTATGCAGTGAATGGATATACCAAAGGTTTTAAGATCCATAAGACGATCGAAAATACTGATGGCTCAAAGACAATAAGGACCGGTGATGTTGTCAAAGTAAAAATAAATATCGAAGCAGATGACAGTTATGAGTATGTTGTACTAGATGACCCTCTGCCTGCCGGACTTGTTGCTATTAATACCGCAATAAAAACAGAAGAAAAAGTAGGCAATGAAGATCAGGGGACGGATGAGGATGGATACTGGAATTATTGGGACAGTGAAGGAGGTTTCTTCAGATTTACTCCGAATCACTTTGAGATGCGCGATGACAGGGTCCTTGCATTCAGAGACAGGTTATGGAGAGGGAATTATCAGTATTCATACTATGCGCGCGCTGTTTGTGAAGGCGAGTTCATAATGCCTTCAACCAAGATACAGCTTATGTATGCGCCTGATACTGCATCGTTCACTCCTGCTCAGAAGGTGAGTATTTTGGGAAGGGAATAGAGTATCAGTGTCCGGGAAACATAATAAGGAGTTTATAAGTAAGGCCCCCTCACCCTCCAGGGGAGATAACGCCCCCGCCTTCGGCACCCCCTCTTTAAAGATAACGCCCCCAGGCTCCGCCTCTCCCCCTCTTAAGATAAGAGGGGGTAAAGGGGGAGTTATGATTTCCGGAAGGGGGAAGGGGGAGTTAATTTCCCATCCCTTGAGGGGAGGGCCTGCCTGTCCGGTAGGCAGGGATGAAGGGGAGGGTGATGTATGTGGCTTTACTATTGAAAATATTAGTGGCTGTAAATTAGCAGGGGTACTTCTGTGCATCATGCTGTTTTTTCCTTTCAGCCTGTGTGATGCAAAGGAGGTCAGCTTCGAAAAAGAGGCCCTTGTGCTTCCGGACAATACTATTTTTCTGGACCGGAACGGCAAGCCGCTTCGATTCATTCCTGATGAAAAGTGGGAACGGCATATCTGGATCTCCGGCAGGGATATTCCTGACATAGTAAGAAATGCGTTTATAGCTGTTGAAGATGAAAGATTCTATGAGCACAGCGGTTTTGACCTGAAGGCTATTTTCAGGGCGATGAAAGACAATATTTTTCAGGGCAGGATCGTATCAGGCGCTTCTACAATCTCTCAACAGGTGGTGCGCCTTATCTACCCTCATAAAAGGACCTTAGGGGGGAAGGTCACAGAGATATTCAGAAGCCTCCGGCTTGAAAGCTCTCTTTCGAAAGACGAAATCCTTGAGCATTATCTTAATAGAGTTCCGATGGGCAATAACATCACAGGTGTTGAACTAGCTTCCAGAATTTATTTCGGAAAGCCGGCTTCTGATCTTTCAGTTGCAGAGGCAGCTCTGCTTGCTTCGATCCCAAAAGCGCCAGGCAGGCTTGATCCTTTTTCAAAAGACAACTCCCGTCTTATGGAAAGAAAAGAACTTGTGCTCAGAAAAATGCTTTATCAGGGTCATATATCAGAAGAAGAATTTAACGAGGCAGAGAATTACAAAATTATTCTCACAAATAAGGATTCTTTCCCCTTTAACGCATCTCATCTTGTTGAAATGCTGATAAAAAGAGGTTACAAACTTCCAGGGGTTGTTCATACAACCATAGATCTTAACCTTCAGCAAGAAATAGAAAAGATCCTGTTGTCACAAAGGGAACGTCTCGCATTTCGCGGAGCATCTCAGGCTGCTGTGCTTGTTGTTCATAATCCTACAATGGAAGTTCTTGCTTCAGCAGGTTCGATCTCATATTCTGATAAGTATTCCGGATTCATTAACGGTACAACTGCGTTACGCTCAGCCGGCTCCACAATAAAACCGCTGCTTTATGCTCAGGCGCTTGAGGAGGGATATACAGTATCTTCACTCCTTGAGGACACACTCCGGAAATACCGTACACCTCTCGGCAATTATTCCCCTGACAATTATGACAGGAAGGAATACGGCCCTGTGACTATGAGGGTTGCATTAGGAAGTTCATTAAATATCTCGGCGATAAAAATGATCGATTCGATCCAGGTCGAGCCTGTTTATCAGACCTTAAGGAGGCTTGAACTTCTTAAGCCAGGTAAAGGTCCTGAACATTATGGCTTGGGCATTGTTATAGGCAATGTTGAAGTCAGTCTCGAACAGCTTGTTGCGGTTTATGCCATGTTGGCCAATCAAGGTGTTTTCCGAAAGCCAAGATATACAGTTGATGACCTGGACGGTCCGTCAGAGCAGATATTCTCTCCTGAGACTTCTTTCATTATCTCGGACATTCTCTCGGATGCTTCTGCAAGAATGCTTACCTTCGGGAATTCACCGAATATGACTTTTCCTTTCAGGGTTTCCTTGAAGACAGGTACAAGCACGAAATACCGTGACGGATGGATTGTTGGTTATACCCCTGAATATACTGTTGGAGTATGGATCGGTAATTTTGACGGAAGGCCTACAGCAAAACTAAGCGGTGCCTCAGGGGCTGCGCCGATTTTCAAGGACATTATCTATCTTCTTCACGAGAATTCCCCTCCTTCGTTACAGAAAATGCCTGAGAATGTTGTTACATCTAATGTATGCGGTATTTCCGGCAAAAAACCCGGGGAATATTGCCATTATGTTACTGCAGAGCTATTTATAAAAGGGACTGAACCTGTTGATACCTGTGATTTTCATGACAACGACGGATATTTCCATGAGCTTCCGACAAGCTATGCAGGCTGGTTGTATGATAAAAAAAGGAAGGTATCAGCAGGCGCATACCGCCTCAGGGGATTCCCGAAAAATCTTGATGAGGTTTTTTCGGATGATATGAGTGATTCGGGTGATATTGGTATAAGAGTGAACTCTGACAGAGAGTCTCAGGGTATTAGTTCTGACGTAGCAAAAAATACTGTAAAAACCCCGGTATCGCAGAAGCATTTAACGATCGGTTCTGTTAATAGTATTGATGAAATAAAAACTACTTTAGATAACAACAGCATAAGCATAATATACCCCCTTCCGGGAGACAGGTTTGTAAAGGACAGGAGATCAGACATGCAGGCAATACAGCTTGAGAGCTTGTCCCTGAAACCGGTTGATTATGTTGACTGGTATATTGATGGAAAGCACTATGCAAGAACAGGACCGCCATATAATACTTTTTGGAAGCTTAAGAAAGGAGCGCATAACATAGCAGCTGTGTTGCCGGATAAAACAGGGGATTCAGTAGATATAATTGTAGAGTGAGGTTTTTATAAAAGCGGGCTACGGAAATATCTTTCCGGGATTTAAAATATTTTTCGGGTCAAAGACGTTCTTTATCTTTTTCATCAAGGCCAGTTCATCAGGCGGGATCTCCATCGAGATATAATCAATCTTTGTCAGCCCTATGCCGTGTTCTCCTGAGATGGTGCCGCCGAGTTCAAGTGTCTTGCTGAAGATCTTCTTCACGAGTTTTTGGGCTTTTTCATATTCCTCTTTTTTGGTACTGTCCACCATCAGATTTACATGGATGTTGCCGTCGCCTGCATGGCCGAAGTTTACGATCTTAATGCCGGTCTCATCAGACATTTTTCTGAGATACTTCAGCATCTCTGAGATCTTGTTTCTCGGTACAACTATATCTTCATTTATCTTGGATGGATTAAGATGATAAAGCGCAGGTGAAACAGCGCGTCTTGCTTCCCAGAGCCTTGCCCTTGCGAGTTCGTTCTCTGCCATTATTATTTCTCCGTTCAACTTTGCGCATATGTCAGAGACCTTTTCAGCGTCTGCCTGTATTGCCTGTGGCTGGCCGTCGATCTCTATGAGAAGCATTTCTGCTGCATCTTCAGGAAGCCCGACAGGCTTATAGTTCTCGACTGCCTTTACTGCTTCGCTGTCAAGGAATTCAAGCGTCATGGGTATTATTCCCTCAGCCACAATGTTTCTTACAGCTTCCCCTGCCTGACCGGCCTCCTTGAAAAGTACGAGAAGGGTTATTGTCTCTTCAGAAAGCGGGATGACCTTCAGCCTGATTTTTGTTATCACTGCAAGGGTCCCTTCAGAGCCGGTTAAGAGCCTTGTCAGGTCATAGCCGACTACGCCTTTTGCTGTTTTCACCCCAGTGTTTATTACCCTGCCGTCAGGAAGGACGGCCTCGAGACCCATTACATAGTCTCTCGTGACC
>MHDW01000166.1:4307-5589 GCA_001803645.1 Nitrospirae bacterium GWC2_42_7
GATCAGGAGGAAAGAAAAGTTTGTGGCGTTCCAGTTCCCTCTGGAGTTTGCCGTTTATCACTCCCGGCTCGACAAGAACAAAAAGGTTATCCTTATCAATCTCGAGGATCCTGTTCATCTTCTCAAGGCTTAAGACAATAGAGCCTCTTGAAGGAACTGATCCGCCTGTCATGCCTGAGCCGGCGCCGCGGGGGATCACAGCAATATTATTCGAATAGGCAAAAGACATGATCTTTACTACATCAGAAACATCCTGAGGCCAGACAACAGCAGATGGTGCAGTCTCAACGCCTGAGGCATCAAAACCGTAGCATATCAGGTCCTCAGGTTCTGTGGATGTTTTACCGGGCAGGAGTTCTGCTAATCTATTCATTTCCTAAAAGGCAGATAAGTTTTTCGATGGAAGCAGTTTGAGTGCTGGTAAGGGGTGAGAATTTCATTGCAACATCATAAATAGGAGTGTATGTGCCATTTTCTTTTGTTGATTTGAGGGTTGCTCGGACTATTAAGCCGTGGACAATGATTGATATATCGTCTTTCTGTATCTTTATGGTCTGGTGGCTGTTCATCTCGAGCCTCCTTTTCTTCAGGCAGTTGAAATGTATTCCACTTAAGCTCAGGTCAAGGATTTCGAGATGTTCGACCAGAATGATCTTTCCGCTAACGCTGTCCCTGGTTTTGACTCTCTTGTCTTTTCGATTTTCTGTCATTGAACCTCAGCGAGCTGCATTGAGATCACTTTTGAAACCCCGGCTTCTTCCATGGTAGTGCCATAAAGGTGCTGGGCTATGTTCATGGTTGTTTTGTTGTGTGTGACTACTATGAACTGTGTGCCGGATGAGAGCTCTGCAAGCATTTTTGCATATCTTTCGGTGTTTGATTCATCAAGCGGCGCATCAGCTTCATCGAGTATGCACAGAGGGGTAGGCTTTATCAGGAAACTGGCAAACTGCAGTGCAAGAGCAGCAAGTGCCTTTTCCCCGCCTGAAAGAAGATGCAGGTTCTGGAGTTTTTTGCCGGGAGGCTGCGCAACAATATCAATACCTGTCTCGAGTATATTGCTCTCATCTGTCAATATCAGCTCTGCCTTACCGCCGCCAAAGAGAGTGACAAAGACCTCACTGAATTTAACTTTTAGGGCTTCGAAAGCGTCTCTTAGTTTTTTTCTTGTAGTGCTGTTTATTTTTGTTATTGCCTCTTCAAGCTCTGCAATGGATTTATTGAGGTCTTCCTGCTGTCCGGTCATGAACTCATATCTTGTGCGGAGTTCCTCATATTCCTC
>MHDW01000166.1:5657-6287 GCA_001803645.1 Nitrospirae bacterium GWC2_42_7
TATGATAACGGCTGAAGTGCCTGACAATCTCCTCAAAATAGATCGTCAGATCCAATGCCTTCTTATAAATAGGAAGATGCTCATATCGTGCCATGGTAAATATGTAACAGTTCAGCCGACTCAAAATACATGCAGAATTACAACCCCCCTACCCCCTTCCCCGTTTTCACGAGGACATGTTTCTAAGGGGGATTTCGTTATGTCCCCCTTAATAAAGGGGGATTCAGGGGGTTGTCTATGCCATTAAACCATACACGTGAACTGTTACGAAAATATGAATCTCTAAAAAAATTGCGGGCAGGGGGAAACCCCCTGCACCCCCAAATAATCAAATAACTCAAATCACCAAATCATGGAGCATCATGGCCGTGTCCGCCTCGTACACACCATACGTAGAGACCGTTGCTCTTATCGACGTTGCCCACGAGACCATTGCCGAAGCCCACGTACCATGCGTTACTGGTATCGCCAACACTGGTAGTAGACGACCAGTAGTAGCCCGACTGCACATTGGTAAAGGGATGGCCACTGGGAAGCTTTGGGCTACCTGATACGCTGGTATCAACAAGGCTTGCCAGTTCCTCAACTGTTGGAAGCCGCCATCCTTTGCGCCCACCCACCGTTTTTTGA
>MHDW01000167.1:0-154 GCA_001803645.1 Nitrospirae bacterium GWC2_42_7
AAGAGGCAATGGGAAGCAAATAAAGAATTCATAGCCCATCGCCTATTGCCCTTTTCCTCTATTATTTTGAAATGCTAATTGATAATTTTGCATTTTGCATTGAATATACAAATTAGAAGAATCTTATCCGGCCTGGCTGGGAGCGCCCCTTCTG
>MHDW01000167.1:275-493 GCA_001803645.1 Nitrospirae bacterium GWC2_42_7
AGCTCGCGATCACGATTTAAGACCCAGAGAGAATTATTTTTACCAGGGTTTCTATTTCCCCTATTGTTTTTGTCCCCTTCGGCTAGCGATTCAGGTTGAAAGCGGAAGGCGCTGGTAGGTACCTTCAAGATACCCTCCTTATGTGCTGTGATGAGTGAGACCGTAGCGGTCATACCCGGTTTAATCTTATATTCAGGATTTTTTACCTCCATGATCAC
>MHDW01000167.1:667-9337 GCA_001803645.1 Nitrospirae bacterium GWC2_42_7
CTGAGCGATATTGAAGAGCGTAGGCGTTTGAAAACTCGCTGCTACGGTTTGGCCAATATCCACATTCCTTGATACAATAATGCCGTTTACAGGAGAGATTATTCTGGTATATTTTAAATTCGTTTCTGCGATCTTCAAAGCAGCCTCAGACTGAGACACTTGAGCTTTTACCGAACTCACATCTGACCTTGTGGTCTCAAAACTTGTCTCTGCAGTATCAAGATCACTACTTGAAATCAGACCCTCTGCAAAAAGTGCCCTGTTCCTTTCCATAGTCCTTTTGGCGTTGGCAAGAGTAGCCTCTGATCTCTCCAGGTTAGCCTTAGCAGACAGGAGATTGGCCCTTGCCTGACCCACCTGTGCTTCAAAAACAGAAGGGTCTATCTGGGCAATTACCTGCCCCTTTTTTACAAGCGAATTAAAGTCAACGTATATATCTTTGATCGTACCTGAGACCTGGGTCCCTATAAGAACATTAGTTACAGCATTTACTGTACCTGTGGCAGTAACAATTGCAGTTATATCTCCCTTATCAACTTTTGTAGTTCTGTATTTCAGTTCATTATCACTTTTTCTGAAGAATATAAATATACCGGCAATGAGTACAGCGAGTATAAATATTGAAATAATTATTTTTTTCATTGTTTCACCTTTATTTTCCTAACTGGATTCACCGAACGTTTGCCTCCTTTGAAAGTTCCGCCAATAAATATCGCGACAAATTCTTCAATCACTGCTTCTTCATCCGGAGCTCTGTATTTTTTATAAGACATGAATTCCTGTGCATTAAAGTACGAGAAAAACATTCCAAGAAAAGCCCTCGCTCCAAGTTCCGGCTTAAATTTTCTTAGAACCCCTTTTTTCTGCATTTCATGAAAATATGAAGCAAGCGTCCTGAAAATCTCATCTATGAAGTTGTGATATATATTCTTTACTTTGGATGGATAAAGCTGTATCTCGGAATGCATTATTCTTATCAGCTGTCTCCTTTCAGACAATCTTTCCAAGAACTTTGCAGCTATTAATTTAAGGGCTTCGCTATACTCAAGGTCTTTAATTTCAGGAAGCAGACCCTTTAAAGCCGGCAAAAAAGAATAGCTCTTTATTATTTCCTCGAAAAGCTTGTCCTTGGATGAAAAGTGCCTGAAAAGTGTGAGTTCTGCAACACCTGCCCGTTTTGCTATTTCCTTTGTTGTAGCGCCGAGGTAACCTTTTTCTGAAAAAAGGCTTAATCCGCCTTGCAGTATTTTTTCTCTGGTATCTTTTGGTTTCATATTAGTTAGTGCTTACTTACATTATTTCATATTAAATTGAATTGTCAAGTTCCTTTGATTTCATATTCCTGCTTTATTATTTATTGATATTTTCGACTTGTCCTCATATACTATTTACCTATGACTATCTACGTGGATCATCTATCATAAATGAAACTTAAAATGAACCATTCTCTCGGTCGAAAGATCATTTTTTCATCAATTACACTATTACTGTCACTAATAGTCCTCATCGTATCTGGCGAACTGATTTGCAGATATTTTCTCGACGAATATCTCGACGATTTTAAAATTGATGAACGAAACCTCAACTACAGATATGATGAAAATTTCGGCTGGTTCCCGATCCCTAACCTTCAGGGAACCTTTACCGGGAATCAGACGATACATTTCAAGAATAATTCTCTGGGTTTCAGGGACATAGAACATGGTGAAAAGAAAAAACCGAGGCTTCTTTTTCTTGGAGATTCATTTGTCTGGGGCTATGACGTTGAACAGGACCAGCTTTTTACTGATAAAATTCAGGAAATGATCCCTGATTGGGAGATAATAAATCTGGGCGTAAGCGGTTATGGCACTGACCAGGAGTATCTTCTATTACAGAAGTATTTTGACTACTACAAGCCGGATATCGTTTTCTTGATCTTTAACCGTTCGGATTACATTGATAATGAACTGAATATCAACTACGGCGCTTATTTTAAACCTTTTTATGAAGTTGAAAACAATGATCTGAAGCTCAAAGGAGTCCCTGTTCCCAAATCAGCCAATTATTACTATTCAGAATATCAAAGCTTATTTTCCAAAAGTTATTTTTTAAAAGCTATTCTGAAAGCTTATAAGGTTTTTTTCACACCAAAAGCCTTAAAACTTTCAAACCCGACATTCTATATTGTAAGTGACATGAAAAACTTCACAGAAAAAAAGGGTTCAATATTCATAATGGGCTCGTATATTCATGAGAATGTTATGCCCCAGCTAGAAGAACTTGATAATATATTATTATCATACATAAATAACAACAATATGAATCATATACGGCTTAAAACAGATTTTGTCTATTATTCTCACGGATTTCATTGGACCCCAAGGGGACATATTATGATCACAGATGAGATCTACAATTACCTCAAAGAAAACAATTTTTTGGAACTCCAGCCTAAGACTATTAACAAATTGAATACATCTGAATGAATGCAGTATCCTAAGATATGCCTCACGATCCTTCTACTAAAGTATCTTTTTTCAATGTTTCGCTCGATCACAGGGGATCAACCAGGTTTCTTCTCAGAGAATCTGCAAAAGACCTCAAATGGCCTGATTATTCAAAGATCCTTTATATAACCCCTACTCCCAATAAGATCAGAGATGCTCAGAAGACATTTCATTCACTTGTTAAGAGCCCATATATACCGCCGAGCTTCTTTACACTTAAGCAGTTCTCAAAACATCTTTTCAATATGAAGATGCCCGGGAAAACGCTTCCACAAAAAATGCTGCCTGTGCTTATTTCTGAAATTTCAGGGAAAAGCCTTGGATATTCGGCTTCTCTTGCAGAACTGCTGAAAGAACTGAAGCAATACCAACCGCTCAAGGATATTTCTATTATCAGAAATGAGTTTTCTGATGTTTTTAAGAAGTTAGGAATACCTGATGATACATTTGGCAAACTTAATTCAGCTCTTGACATATTCGAAGAACTCCAATCCATGCTTTTGCATAATAATTATTTTGATGAAGATGATATTCTAAATCTCGGGCCGTCCTCAATTAAGCATTTTCACTGCAATTATTCAGTTTTGATAATAGATGGTTTCTATGATATGACTCCGTCCGAAAAAAACCTTATAACCGCGCTTGTCACCAATACTGATAAAACCTTGATCTCTATTCCTTATGACAGTAAAAA
Source organism: Nitrospirae bacterium GWC2_42_7 (assembly GCA_001803645.1). Taxonomy (GTDB): domain Bacteria; phylum Nitrospirota; class Thermodesulfovibrionia; order Thermodesulfovibrionales; family UBA6898; genus GWC2-42-7. The sequence continues at coordinate 3,851 of MHDW01000167.1, forward strand.
CCCGGTATCAACAGGTTTTGCAAATTTCATAAAAACTGCCTTCAAAACAGAAGAACATTATCTTGTTCAAAATATCCGAAATGAACTCTCTTTTGTTAAATACAGCGGGATCGAGGAAGAGGTCGAAGGAATTGCTCGCCATATCAAGAACTTATATATTTCAGGTCGTATCAAAACTGAAGATTCTATAATTGTGACCTTTCCGAAAATTAAGACCTATGCAGATCTAACGGAAAGAGTCTTCAAGAAATACGGACTCCCGTGCAATATTTCTCTTATCAAGCCTGCGTCTCATAGACCTGCCGTAAGGGATCTGTTATATCTTCTTGATTCGGTCTCAGGGGATTTTCCGCGTGCTAAGTTCACAACCTTTCTGACATCGCGTCTTTTCAAGCTTATTCCGGATGAAGTCAGAGAAGAGATGTCCTCGATATCAATTATGTCAGGGATCATCAAAGGAAAAACCTCATGGGAAAATATGGTCCCGGAAACAAAAGATGCTTTTATTTTCAATTCCATAAAGCAGGTTATCTCAAATGTATTCAAGATACTGAACACTCTGATAAAGATCAGAGATTCTGCAGGAGCAGAGATATTCAGAAAGGAAATAAAAAAGGTCCTGCTGGAGCTTTATTTCGAAGCTGACCATGATGATGTTCAGCTTTTCCATGATTCTATGGATAACATAAGTTTATTCGATAAGATATCCGGGTCAAAAGCTCTCTCTCTCAAAAAATATACGGACATTTTAAGGCATTTGCTTAGCGCAACAGATTATAAACATAATGATGAGGCTATTCAGATAATGGACTTCCATGAATCAAGGGGTCTAGAGCCTGACTATCTTTACTTCTGCGGCCTCAGAGACGGTGATATGCCTTCAAAACCTCCGATAGACCACATACTTCCTGACAGTGCAAGAACAGAATACGGTCTTGTAACTCTCGGCAAATACCTTTCAGTGCAGAAACTGAACTTTCTGAGAATTACTGGTTCCTCTCCAAATATCCATCTGTCATATCCTTCTGTTGACGGAGATAATCTTTTTCTCCCTTCACCCTATCTTCCCTGGGGCAGCGAGATCCCTGAGAAAATATTCGGCATCTTCTCTGAAGAAGAACATCAGGTCAGGCAGGGAACAGGTAGTTTCTCTGATTCTATGAACGAGATCCTTCTCGACATCAAAACAACAAATAAGTTAATGAAAAAAGAGCTTTCAATGCCTCTACGAGTCACTGATGTAGATTCTTTCAGAAAATGTCCAAGGCGTTTTTTTATAGAAAAGATCCTGAAGCTCAAGGCCTTTGAAATTGCTGAGTATGAAATAGAAGCAAAAACTCTTGGCACAATAATACATAGTTTTATGGAAAAGCTTTTTAAAGAGTCTTTTGACACCCTGAGTGATAAAGCTCCATCTGTTTTAGAGAAAGTACTGGACGATTACACGATCGATACCTACTGGAAAAAACTGATAAAAGAGTCATTTCTTGAACTGCTTCCTGAAATCATTGAGATAGAGAATGAAATTAGGGAAGAAGGATTCCAGCCAATAGAAGTTGAAAAGAGCATAAGAGGAGAGGTCATTCCCGGAATATCGCTTAAAGGCAAGGTGGACAGGATAGATAAATGTAATGATATTTACAGAATATTGGATTATAAAACAGGTTCAGTGATCATTGGCTCTGAAACAATAAAAAAAGGCAGAGAGCTTCAGCTTCCACTTTATGCAGCGATGATGAAAGCAGAGGGAATGGAAATAGATAAGGCCGGCATTTACTCCCTGAAAGATATCGGCATCAAATGGATACCTACAAAACGGGACAAGAATACAATGGACGATTATATTTCTAGTGCCCTGAAATTTCTGGAAGAAACAGTCAAAGAGATTGGGGAGGGAAAGTTTTATGCAAGGCCATCAGATGAATTCTACTGCTCAAGTTGTGCTGAGTCCCCCTTCTGTCCGTATATAAACTTAAAGGGTGCAGATAAAAATGGATGACTTTCTTGATATAACAAAAAGCGTGATAATATCCGCACCTGCAGGTTCCGGCAAGACCGAAAAACTCGCCAGAAGATACATAAGCCTTCTTGAGAGCGGCACTGAACTCGAAAAAATACTTGCGATAACTTTTACTGAGAAGGCAGCTGCAGAGATGAAGGACAGGATATTGAATATCCTCCTGAAAGAAAAAACAGAATTATTCAATGATATAAAAGAAAAAATCCCTCTCATGCGCATCACAACAATTCATGCCTTCTGCAGAAAGCTTATCACAAGGTTCTCTCTGGATCTCGGGCTTGATCCTTCGTTGGAAGTACTCGATGAATTTGCATCTTCTCAACTATGGTCAGAAGCTGTACATGACACCTTGAGGGACGAACATGACAAACCATCTGTATTTTTTGATTACCTTAAGCTAAAAGGACTGAAAGGTTGGAATTCATTGAGAAGAACTCTCGATGCAATACACAAAAGACGGCCCTACTCTGAATTTCTCCTTGAGCCTGATATTGATCTGTCTTCAGAAGAAGGCCGTCTGCTCGAACTATACAGGAAGTGTTTTCTAAAGTACAAAAGCAGAAAACTAGACCTGTGTTCAATAGACTTCAATGATATGGAAGTGCTTGCATACAGGGCTATTACCTCCAATCCTGAGTGGCTGAATGTTCTTTATGCTTTTGACGAACACACTGATCATATACTCGTTGATGAGTTTCAGGACACCAATTCCCTGCAATGGAAGATCATCGACAAACTTACAGAAGAATGGCGTTCAGGATTAGGCGCTAAAAGATCAGCAGGCATATTTCCAACAATATTTCTGGTCGGTGACGAAAAACAATCAATTTATATGTTCAGAGGGGCAGATGTCTCGATCTTCCACGAAGTAAGATCAAAATTCAAAGATTGGCTTGGCAAGGAAGCACTCTGCCTTGAGGCAGAAGAAAATTACAGGAGCCTTCCTGGAATAATTAATTTCACCAACAATCTTTTTGAACCTTTGATGTCAGGCCCGAGCAATGTTCCATGGCGCACTAAATATTCAAAGTTCTTCCCAACAAGAATAGGAGATTCTTGCATAGAACTTCTCCTTCTGGAGAACAACAGTAATTCAAAGGATTCACGTACTAAAGAAGCTTCCTTTATTGCACAAAAAATACTTTCTATTGTTGGTAATTTGGATCTACACTCTGGACCTCAACCAGGAAAATGCCGCTATTCTGATGTTGCCGTACTTTTAAGGAACAGGACTCATCTTTTGTCGTTCGAAAGCTCCATGAGAGAAAATAACATCCCTTACATCGTTGTCGGGGGAATTGGGTTTTACGATGAACCGGAAGTTGCCATTATGAGAGAACTTATATGTTTTCTTGCTGACACGCATGATAACTTCAGTCTTTTTGCTTTATTAAGAAGCCCTTTGTTTTCTTTGCAGGAATCGTCAATTTACAATCTTTCTACAGGCAAAGACGGACCGCTTTTCTCAAAGCTCATTAAATTCAAAGACCCTAAGACAGTTAGAGCCTGCGGAATCCTTTTGAAATATCTTGAGAAGCTTCATTCATCATCACTTCTAATTTTGATCGAGGACTTTCTGACTGAAACAAAGGGGTGGAAGATCTTCCACGAACCTCAGCGTCATGCAAATATAAAAAAATTCTTTAGAATACTCGAAAAATATGAATCAGAAGGCTTATCGCTTGTTGAGATCAAGGAGAAACTTCTGAGATCAAAGAACAGCAATGAATCAAAGGCCAACCTGAACCCTGATAATATTGATGCTGTTAAGATCATGACGATCCACGGGGCAAAAGGGCTTCAGTTCCCGGTCGTCTTTCTGCCCTCCCTTGATGAGAAATCATCAGCAAAAAACGATTCTATCTTTATTGATGAAGTTGATAACATAATAAATTTCTCAGTTGAAGAAGACTCTGATAAACGCAAGAAAAATGCTCTCTTTATGCTCAGGAAAGAAAAAGAGAGCGAAGAAGAAAAAAGACTTTTTTACGTGGCAGTCACACGTGCGATGGACCATCTGTTTATGTCAGCTGTAATTAAAGAGGATGAAAACATAGCCGGTAAATTTAAAGGCAGACTGTCCTTAATAGACAGAGCATTTCCCTCATCTGTTACAGGAGATAATCCCTTTAAAGACATTTTCCTTGTTGTCAGAGAAAAGGATCTTGCCTTGAACATTAAAACGACCGGTATAATATTCAGTCAGGATTCAAAGCGATTTTTCTCTGAGCCGGTTTATACCGACGCAATACAGACATCTGATAAAATGCTGCGTTGGGTCAATGTTACTGAAGAGTCCGGAATAATAACAAAACATGGTCAGGACTGGGTTTTGCTCGGCATTCTGTTCCACAGGATCTTTGAGGAGATATCAAATGGTATTCTTGATCACTCAAAACTCAAAGACCGTCTTGATATTCTGCTTGAGAATGATGTTTCTTTAAAAAGCAATGCGGATAGATACAGAAGAACAGTTATTAATGATCTAAAGAAACTGGAAGATTCCGGTCTTTTAGAGGAAGTGATCATGCCTGCCAAAAATTCCTTTGTTGAACTACCATTTACTCTGCAAAAAGAGAACCGAATATACAAAGGCAGGATAGACAGAATAATAATAAAAGAGGATACAGCATATATCTATGACTACAAAACATTTCCGGTAAGCAGTGCTGAAATTGAAGAACTCAAGGGAAAATACAGGTTCCAGATGAATATATACAGCGAAGCATGTAAAGATCTGTTTTCACTTAAAACTAAAAGCTTCATAATCTTCACCCACACTCCGGTCTGTGTTGAGATATGAGGTTGAATTCTTTAACTCCCCCTACCCCTCTTAACTTGAGAGGGGGATTATCCCTCCCCTTAAGATAAGGGGAGGTTAGGAGGAGTTATGATTCTTATGCTTTAAAAATCATGCATTCTTCTTTTTTTTGTGATAATTTATAATTAACAACCATAAACAACCGGAGGTTAATATGAAACTTTTTCAGAAAATTATCTTTTCTTTCTTTATGTCTGCACTTGTTCTGCCTTTTACAGGCTGTATAGAAAACATCGCACCACAACCCACAGCACAGGTGGACAGAGGGCTTGAAACTCAGATGCCGCCTTATAACGGCCCAAAGGCAGCGGTTTCTGTTGCAAAATTTGAATGGAAAGTAGGGGCCAGCGGAAGCAGCACAACAACTATCAGAGGCATGGGAGATTCCCCTGTAACAATCACCCACGAACAGGGCGGAGCAATGACAGGCCTTCGCGATATGCTCACAACAACCCTTGTCCAGTCCAAAAGGTACAGAGTGCTCGAAAGACAGGAGTTCGCTTCGATCCAGGATGAGATGGCCTTGGCAGAGCAGGGATATGTTGAAAAGAAGACTGCTGTCAAAAAAGGAAAGGTCAAAGGCTCAGACCTTCTTGTTGTTGCAGCAATAACCGGATGGGATCCCGGCACATCCGGCACCAGCGGC
>MHDW01000167.1:9345-14886 GCA_001803645.1 Nitrospirae bacterium GWC2_42_7
CATTGGTGGGATTAGAGGCTTAGGAGGCGTGACAGGAGGAATAAGAAAGTCTACTATGGCCATGGACATCAGGATAATTGATACCTCAACATCAGAAGTCCTTGCAGCTACAAGAGTTGAGGGCACAGCAACTGATGTTAACCTCGGGGTTTTTGGAGGTGGTATTATCGGGAGTGTAGGACTTGGAGGCGGACTCTCAACTTATGCAAAAACACCAATGGAAAAGGCGATTAGGACATGCCTTTACGAAGCTGCAAAATATATTATAGAAAACACCCCGCAGGAATACTTTAGATACTAAAACAAAAATAAGAGGGGATGCGGTTAACAAACCGCATCCCCTTCTTGTTAACAATCAGTGTTCATAACTTTCAGGTATAATTTCTTTATATCCTAGTACGTTAGATGCATCCTTCTTTTGTTTACAGCACCTTCTTCATGGTATGATATTGTACTTTTTTATTGGGAGAATTCATGAAAGACAGACGTTATATCATAATGCTTGGTGCTGCTGCTGCAGGAGCAGCTGTTGGCATGATTAAAGACAGGAAAAATCCTTTTAAAGGCGGGATTCTTGGCGCTGCTGCAGGAGTTGCGGCTGGATCAGTAGCAGCAATGATCTATGAACATGCTGTCAAAGAAAAAGTGCCTTTTTATTCAAACTCTTCTTTGCTCTATGAAGAGGAAGATATGATCTGATCCTTCAGATATAAAGGGCGAAGGCCCTTCGCCCCTACAAAACTACTATATCGTTAAAATCATTAGCTATATTGAGTCTAGCGTTTTGATCAGCGCTTCTGCCTTTTTTAAACTCTCGTAATATTCCCTTTCAGGATCAGAATCAGCCACAATCCCGGCACCTGCCTGAACATAAGCCTTTTTGTCTTTAATCAGAAACGTCCTGATTATTATATTAAGATCCATATTGCCGTTGAATCCTATATAACCTATCGAGCCTGTGTATGGCCCTCTTCTTTTTGGTTCAAGTTCCTCTATGATCTCCATACACCTGACCTTCGGAACCCCTGTGATAGTGCCGCCCGGAAAAACAGCCTTTATTACATGAAAGCAATCTTTTCCTTCTGCAAGAACTCCTCTCACATTAGAGACAATATGTATTACATGAGAGTAGTCCTCGGTTGTCATGAGCTCATCAACTCTGACAGAGCTGTAATCGCAGACCCTTCCAAGGTCATTTCTTTCGAGATCTATGAGCATAATATGCTCTGCCCTCTCCTTTTCATTAAGCAGAAGTTCAGTACGCATGCTTTCATCTTCATTGAGATCAGCTCCTCTTGGTCTTGTGCCTGCAATCGGCCTTGTATCAACGAGTCTGCCACTTACCCTTACCAGCCTTTCAGGAGAAGAACTTGCGATCTGGTATTCGCCAAGATCAAAGAATGACGCAAAAGGCGATGGATTTATCCTGCTGAGCAGTTTATATATCTCCCATGGGTCTACATCTCCAATATCTGCGGAGAGACGCATAGAGAGGTTTGCCTGAAAAATATCACCTGCAGCTATATATTCCTTTGCTTTAGAAACCATTCTCATATAAAAATCTTTGTCTGTCTCATGGACAATCTCAATTTTCTCTACAGGGCTACTTCTTTCCACTGTTTCTTTTTCTGCTGAGATGATCCGTTGGTAAATACTATTAAGTTCTTCCCCGGCTTCATTCACCAGATCTACTCTTTTTCCATTTATCTCTGAATAACCTAGAACTGTTTCTCTTGCGCCAGGACAGACGATGATCCAGCATTTTTTATACACATGATCAAAGGCAATGAGCTTGTCTATCATAAAAAAATGAGCATCAGGGATATTCAGATCATCAGGGGAGTTATCAGGAATTCTTTCGATATACCTCACAAAATCATAGCTGAGCATACCAACTGCTCCGCCCTGAAATGGAGGAAGGTCCGGAATCAACTCTTGCTTGTATGCATTAACAAGCTCTCTCAGCCTCTCAACCGGATGTCTGGCTGATATGGTTTTTTTCCCAAAAAACTCTATCTCGACAACACTGTTCTTTACCTTAAACACAAGGTAAGGGTCAAAACCGACAAAAGAATATCTTGCGATTTGTTCAGGGCCTTTACAGCTTTCAAGGAGAAAACTGTTCTTTGCCCTCAGTTTCGCATAAATATCCTGAGGATTTTCGAACAGTATCTCTTTGAATACAGGTGAGAAGTTATTTGTTGTCATACACTAATTTAACCGTGTTTTATAAAATATGCCAATGTGGCAAGACATAATATTTTCGCTCATTCCCTGCCTGCCTGCCGGCAGGCAGGTCGCTTCAAGATAAGTATTCCTCCTTAGATGGGGGGATGTCGGTAATTCCCCATTTTCTAAGGGGGAATTTTAAATCACTAACCAACTCAATATAGGGAATGAGCGTGATACTGTATCTTGCCGTCCTAACTCAGGCGTCAGCTATCTCTTTATTTATCTTCTCTATTGCCTTAACAGGATCAGGCTGGCCCAAAATTGCCCTGCCCATTACAAGATAATCAGCGCCTTCTCTGAGAGCCTGCTTTGGAGTCATAGTCCTCATCTGATCATCAACAGGCGTCCACGAAGTCCTGATACCCGGAGTTACAACAAGAAAACCCCTTCCACAGTGGCTTCTTATCTTTGCCGCCTCATGTGCTGAAGCCACAACTCCATCAAGCCCTGCCTTTAATGCAAGACCGGACAGATGTTTTACATGTGTATTCAGACTGTGGCTTATCCCGACCTCATCCCTCAAAACTTCCTTAGAAATACTTGTAAGCACTGTGACAGCCAGAATTCTCGGCCTGTCGAGGTTTTCCTTCAGGCATGTGTTCACAACATCATCCCTGCATTTCTTCATCATATCGAGCCCGCCTGAGGCATGAACATTGAACATAAAGACCCCTTGACGTGCAACCGCAAGCCCTGCTTTAGATACTGTATTGGGTATGTCATGAAACTTCAGATCAAGAAATACCTTCTTCCCCCTCTTATGTATTTCCTTAATTATCTGCGTTCCGGCAACACTATAAAGCTCAAGCCCTACTTTAAATATATCAACATAACTACTGAATTTATCAATTAATTCAATTGCGTAATCATATTCAGATACATCAAGGGCGAGTATCAGTTTATTGTTGTTATCAGCCATTTCTTAATCCTTAAAATATATTAAATACCTGTCATCTACAATGGGTTAAATTATGAAACATTAGACTTCTAAAAGGCAAGCCTGTTAATTGCTTAATAATAAGATTTTTAATGCGACTTAAATACCACATCAACAACATTTCTGATATATTGTTCATCTGTAATGCCCTGCACAGCTTCCTCGGGAAATTCGACAATAGTGCGGAAATGTGCCGCTATCTGCTCGAATAGTTCAATACGTGCCTGGGGCTCAAGCTCATCTCTTCTTAATAATGCCTGCAAAGCGATGGATGCCTCCTGAGGCGTAACCTTCTGTCTCAACCGGGCAGATAAATACGGATAATCTCTAAGGGAATTATATTTTCCCGCAAGGATCTGTTTAAGGTCAGGCTCTGCTATCTTCGGATTTCTCACAACTATCGTATTTGCTGCAATATCGCCGAGCCTTTGTGAACGACTGCTCATGAGGCACGCGACCCCACCTACAAAATAGAAAATCGGGAGGCTGTCCACAAAACGCAGAAGATTCCTTATCATTATCTGGCTGAAATGAAGCCGCAGTCCCTGAACATCCATGACCCGAAGCTTAAGCAGTTTTTTTCCGATCGTCTGCCCACGCCAATACCATTCTGCTGCAATGCCGTAGCCGATAGAAATAATAAAAAATGAAAGCGCAGTTAAGGCCTGAGCCAGATCAAGGCTGACAATGCTGAATATAATAAGTGCTGTGCCGATGATGGATGAAGCTACGCTGATGCAGGCAAGATCAATTCCCCATGCAAGAAAACGTGTAACAGGGCCTGCAAGGAGCATAGAGAAGATAATTCCCTCAGGAGTTCTTATGTATAGAGTGTTAGTCCTGTCCTTAAGCATCTTCCTTTTCTTCCTTTCGCCCTGCCCTGCTTAAAAATAAGATCAACAATGAAAATTCGACAATTCCCAGGCCTATTTTGAATGAATAAGGAAGTATTGGTTCATGATACTGCGAAATAAATGACTCAACAAATCCTGCCCATACAAACATGATACCAACACCAAAGATAAGCGTTATGAGGTCTGTTGATATTTCCCGCATTCGCATTCTTAATGATGACCTTCTTCCCCATCCTATTAATGCTCCTGCAAGCACAAGCCCTGCCTGCCCTGCCAACAGCACAGCAGGGATCTCTATAACTCCATGAGGCATGAGCCATGCCATCAGAAATTTCGTCTGGGTTGCCAGAATATAATCCAATGTGACTGCTCCCAATATTATGCCGTTGTAGAACAGCATCACGATTGTTCCGAAGCCCCATGTTATTCCCAAAGCCATAACAAAGATACTGACCTTTGTGTTATGGGTCATATACCATGTTGCACCTCTCATCTTTACCCCTTGCAGCCGGTCGTCCACTCTCAGTTCCTCTTCTGCAACACGCTCGGAAGGACTTCCCTGAAGATGCTGAAAAGGGAGTATGATCGCTTTTGAATCCGGATCAAAGCTCACGGCAAATCCTCCGAATATTACACCGATCATCGTTATTGCTGTTGAAAGATAAAAAGCCTTTACCTGCCTTCTAAAAGTCTGGGGAAGTGTCTGAAAAAACCATTTAAGAACATAAAGCCTATGAGGCTGTTTCCTTATCTCATGAATATTCCCATATGCCCTTGCTGTTAATGTTTCAAGGTACTGATGGATCTCAGGCTCTGCGGAATATGTCATTAATTTAGCTAGCGATGCAGATGTCCGCTGATAGAGATAGTGAAATCTTTTCACCTGTTCGATGGTCATCTGCATATCAGGTTCTCTTTCGAACTTGCCGAGGATTCCCTCGAGTTCCTTCCAGTATTTATTTTCGTTCTTTATGAATTTCTGAAGATTGATTATCATATTAACTGCCTCTGTTTTACAGCCATATATTGCGAAACAAGATGCGAGCAGATCATCTCATTGTTTAACATTGAGAACTGCACTCCTTTTCTCTGAAGCTTTTTCTCAAGCTCCCTGAGATTGTGCCAGAGTATATGCCCTCCGAGTTTTTTGTAGACATCATCATCAGTTTTAACGATAGGACCTGAAAAAACAGGCTGTATGCCCTCAGGCCTTATCATTGCAGTTAAAATAAGATGCTTCCTGCAGAGCAGCTCAATATTTCTGATATAGCTTTCAGAGATCACAGGATCGTCAAGATTGGTCAGGAAAATAAGTAGGGCCCTTCTTCTTAACCTTAAGCCGATAAATGAACATAGCTCATCAAAATCCGGAGTGACAATAGAAGGCTGGAGATCATGCAGGGCTTCGCGGCATGTGTTGTAATGCTCCCTGCCTGTTTTTGCCCTTATGAAATTATGAATTTTATTGCTGAAGCTTAAGACCCCGAACAGATCACCCTGACGCCTTGCTGCAACACC
>MHDW01000168.1:0-1904 GCA_001803645.1 Nitrospirae bacterium GWC2_42_7
AGCTCTGGCTGTCTACTGTGCAGCTGCAGGGATACAAGCTATTGTCCTTCTGCCGAAAGGCAAGATCTCTGTAGAGCAGCTCGTACAGCCTATAGCCAACGGCGCTCTTGTACTGTCTTTGGATACTGACTTTGACGGATGCATGCGCGTTGTGCAGGAGATCACAAAGGACGAGACCATCTATCTCGCCAATTCGATGAATTCCTTGCGCATAGAAGGGCAGAAAACCGTTGGAGTGGAAATAGTCCAGCAGTTCGATTGGGAGATACCTGATGTAATAATTATCCCCGGAGGTAATCTCGGGAATGTCTCTGCTCTTGGAAGCGGCCTGCTTATGATGCGTGATCTAGGGCTGATAGCCAAACTGCCTCGTCTTGTTGTTGCACAGGCAGAGCGCGCAAATCCGCTGTACCGTTCATATCTTAAAAACTTTGAATCCTTCGAGCCTATGGAGGCGCAAAAGACACTTGCCAGTGCGATCCAGATCGGCAATCCGGTCAGTATCGAAAAAGCGATACGCACACTGAAGCAGTTCAACGGCATTGTTATGGACGCTACTGAGCAGGAGCTGTCGGACGCTGCAGCGCTCGGAGATTATACAGGAATGTTCACCTGTCCGCATACAGGAGTTGCGCTTGCTGCCATGATAAAACTGCTTAAAGCAGGCAAGATAGATAAGTCTGAACATGTTGTGGTCATATCTACTGCTCATGGTCTGAAGTTCACTGATTTTAAGGTCAACTATCACAAGGGGGCTCTCGAATTCCCCTGCAAATACGCCAATAAACCTATTGAGCTGCCTGCGCGGGTCGATGCTGTCAAAGAAGCGCTGGAGCAAGCTTTGAAGAAGAGGAGAAATGTAGATGTCTAAGAAAACGTTAGGTTCAAAAAACTGGAAACCGTCCACACTCGCTATTCACGGCTCAGGACGTCTTCCTAAGCCTTACTATGCTGTTTCTACACCGATAGTGCAAACCTCAAATTACTACTTTGATACTGCTGACGAGGTCGAGGATTTCATGCGTGCAAAAGGGCAGGGCAAGGTCCTACGCGAGCATGAATACGCACGTTACGGAAATCCCACTCAGACAGAGACAGAGCGCAAACTTGCGGCTATCGAAGGAGCAGAGCGCGCAGTGCTTTATTCATCAGGAATGGCAGCGGTATTGCTGGTGATCATGACATACATGAAGCCTGAAGGCCATATTATCTTTACCGGAGACTGTTACCGTCAGACTCGGGACTTTGCCACTAACTTCCTCGGGAAGTTCGGCATAGGATATTCAATTGTAGATCCTACGGCAGAAGCCATAGAAAAAGCGATAAAACCGAACACAAATATAATTTTTACAGAATCCCCGACCAATCCTTATCTGCGAGTGCTCGATATACCGGCTATTGTAAAGGTTGCAAAAAAACGCAAGATAATGACGATCATTGATGCCACACTGGCCACACCATACAATATCAAGCCGATAGAGATGGGGGTTGACGTGGTAATCCATTCTGCTACCAAATATCTGGGCGGACATAATGACCTTATGGCAGGGGTGGCGCTCGGCTCTGCAGAATTGATGACAGCCTTGTATAAGATGCAGCGCATGATCGGTGCAACACCCGGCCCGCTGACCTGCTTTCTTCTTGAGCGCGGGCTTAAGACCTTTGGAATGCGTATGGAACATCATAATAAGGCCGGACTCGCTGTGGCCAAAATGCTGGAAGCGCATCCAAAGATCGAGAAGGTCTGGTATCCGGCACTCAAGTCACATCCGGATCATAAGATCGGGAAAAAACAGATGAAGGGCTTTGGCAGTGTTATAAGTTTTCTTGTCAAGGGCGGAAACAGAGAGACCAGGAAGTTCATTGATGCACTTGAGCTCTTCTTGATAACTCCGAGCCTCGGA
>MHDW01000168.1:1933-5271 GCA_001803645.1 Nitrospirae bacterium GWC2_42_7
TGGACAACCTTGTCAGACTTGCACTGGGGCTTGAGGATGTTGATGATCTGATAGCTGACCTTAAACAGGCATTGGACAAAATATAAATCCTATCTTGCGGACAGTGCTCAGGATGTTTCCTTCTTTTTCCTGATGTAAGATTCTATGGCTTTTCTGAACCTGTCAGAAAGCTCTATGAAGCGGATGCCATATTGGTTTGTTGCGCTTTCTATGCCCTTATCAGCAAACCTGACCACTTCAGCCTCAGTTCTGACAAGAATTGAATCAGGGAGGACGAAGTTGCACTGAATTATGTCACCTTTTGAGATTATTTTTTCAGAATCAAAAAGCATTCCGGTAATGCTGATGTTCTCAGAATAACCCAGGGAAAGATCTAACTTTGGGTCCTGCTTGACCTTAACGAATATAGGAGCCCGAAAAGTCTCTCTCATGGGAATATTTAAGAGCTGATGTGCTTTTGAAAGTAGTATTGAAGGACCGGCAGACAGGTCGATGAATGCGTTAGCCCTGCATTTGAATATATCCGTGATATCGTTAGAACCTCTGGAGTGTGTGATGATAAGCGAGACATAACGAAGTTCCTTGTCCTCCCGGATCAAAGAGCATAGCAGTTCGCCGTTCATGACACTTTCATCAAGGCTTGCGATAATGAGATCGGCCTTTTCAACCTTATGGATATCTAATGCCTCTTTATTGGAACAAACAGGAAATATTCTGATGTCTGCACGTTTCAGAAAACTATCTTTCATGTCTGTCAAAGCCTGAATGTTCTGGGTGGTTATTATTTTTGTTATCTTCATAAACCTGTTTTATATTGTATTTGTAAAATGAATTAATTTCCAGTGGGAGCATAAGTTATATGTGTTGTCGTATTTGAAGGCTTGCTCCCTTAAAATAAAAAAATCAAAAATAATGTAAAATTTAAGAATGGCAAAGACAGTCATCAAAGCCTCAGGCAGGGAAGAGGATTTTGATCTTCAAAAACTGATAAATTCATTGGTCCGTTCAGGGGCGCCTCAGGATGTTGCGCAGGATATTGCAGAGAAGGTAGGGATACAGATTTCCCCTTCGTCTCATACAAGGCACATATACAGGCTTGCCAGGAGAATGCTTAAAAAGTATAACCATGTTTCAGGCCTGAAATATTCGATCAAGAAAGCCATTTCCTTGCTTGGGCCTTCAGGATATCCCTTTGAAAAATATTTCGGGAAGATACTTACTGCCTATGGATACACCGTGGAGCTGAACAGGATAATTGACGGATATTGTGTTCAGCATGAGGTTGACATTGTTGCCTCAAACGATAAAGAACAGTGCTTCATTGAATGCAAATACCACACAGAGGGAGGGAAGGCTACAGATGTGAAGGTAGCTCTTTATGTCCATTCCCGTTTTAGAGATATAAAAAAAGCTGTAGAAATGAAAAAGGACAAAACCATTGCTAAGCAGGGATGGCTTGTAACAAATACCAGATGCACATCTGATGCGATAAAGTATGCTGAATGTGTGGGGCTCAGGATAGTAAGCTGGCGGTATCCCGGTGAAGCGAGTCTGGAGAAGATGATCGAAGACAAAAGGCTTTATCCTGTAACGATACTGTCTTCTGTAAAAAGACAGTCGCTTGATATGCTTTTCAGCAACAACATTGTCCTTGCCCAGGAGATAGCTGATATGGATGAGGAGACATTTATTAAAAAAAGCGGTCTTGACGCCAAAACAGCACGAACACTGAAAGCTGAGGCTGACAAACTCTGCCCGTGTAAGAAAGACTGATTTGTTACTAGGAGTTCATAAGTAAAGCCCCCTCACCCTCGCCCTCTCCCTCCAGGGGAGAGGGTAATAATACTGCCCCTCCCTTGAGGGGAGGGGATAAAGGGGAGGGTGATGTATATGGCTTTACAAATGACCGCATTAGTAAATTATCCCTGACAATATATTCCTGTGATATACTTTTTATAAGAAAAAAACTGAAAAGAGGTAACAAATGAAAAGGCCATTTACAACTATAGCTGCTGTTTTTTTTGTGATCTTTTCTCTAATGCATTTTCTCCGGTTGGTTTTTGGCTGGGAAGTTACGTTTAATGGCATGACTTTCCCGATATGGGTAAGCATACCTGCTTTTATGCTGACAGCATTGCTTGCCCTGATGCTATGGCTTGAATCCCGAAAGTGAGATATCACAAAAGAACCTTATACAAGACTGAACACTATAAATTCAAAATGTTTTTTTGCCCAGGTTTTTAAAAACGCGTCAATGAAGAAGGAGACAGAATGTTCAGGAATAATATTTTATTTGTTGTTTTTTTAATATCATTAACTCTTTTGCTTAATACGGCCTTTGCGGCTGAAAAAGCTAAGAAGACATATGAAAAAGCTAGTGTGCTGAAGGGGCATTCAAAGGACGTCCAGGCTGTTGCCTTCAGTCCTGACGGAACAATACTTGCCACCGGCAGTTCTGACAAGACAGTTATGCTGTGGACCACCGACACATGGAAGACAATAAAGACACTGGAAGGTCATGAAGAAGAAGTTAAGGCCCTTGCTTTTAGTCCTGATGGAAAGATGCTTGCCAGCGGCGACAAGGACAAACGTATATTACTCTGGGATGTGGTGAGCGGAAAACAGACAGGCAAGATCAAGGCTTATGACTCTGTGAATGCCCTGAGTTTTAGCCCTGACGGAAAATTACTGGCGATCGCCGCAGATGATAATGTCATCGCCTTATGGGACATTGCCAAAAATGAGGTCTCAAAAAAACTTAAAGGCCATAAGGACAATGTAAACAGCATTGCTTTCAGCCCTGATGGGAAAACATTGGCTTCAGGAAGTAAAGATAGCATGGTGGTCATATGGGATGCTGCAACAGGAGAAGCTCTGGTAAATACGAGGGGGGGGCATATCAATGATGTTCTGTGCCTTGCCTTCAGCCCTGACGGCAAAGTAGTTGCAACGGGCGGAGCTGATTATCTTATTTTCATCTGGGACTCGAAAACAGGTGAGAGTATACACAGACTTATGAGACATTCAGAGGGAGTACGTTCCGTGGTCTTCAGTCCTGACAGCAAAGTAATGGTTTCTGTTGAAGGTAAATCAAGTGTTGTTCGTGAACAGTGGAGAATTCCTGTGGCTGCTACAAGCAGTGCAGATACCTGCAACATGGTTGTCTGGGACCCGCAGACCTGGAAAATAATTGGATCGATTCGCGGGGCCTGCGATGTAAATAGTCTTGCAGTGAGCAGTGGAGGAAAAAGGATTGCGGCAGCAGGCAATGCAGTAACAATATATGAACGAAAGTAAGTTCAGTTAACAGAAATTCAACCAATAAGTTTTTTCATATA
>MHDW01000169.1:0-3639 GCA_001803645.1 Nitrospirae bacterium GWC2_42_7
ATTGCCAGTACTTTGGTTATACCTGCTGTAAGTGTCGTCTTGCCGTGGTCTACATGACCTATCGTACCTACGTTGCAATGTGGTTTCGTCCTCTCAAATTTTGCCTTTGCCATATATCCTCCTCATTTATTAGTTTTTAGTTTCCAGTTTTTTAGTTTCCAGTTTAAAACCCAATAACTAACAACTATTAACTAACAACTATTAACCGTCTTTTCTGGAGCCCATGACCGGAATCGGACCGGTGACCTCATCCTTACCAAGGATGTGCTCTGCCAACTGAGCTACATGGGCATTAACTACAGTTGTTAGGGATCGGAGAAATATTCTTTCTCCTTACTGAGCCCTAATCTCTAACCGCTAATCCCTAGCTGTTATGGAGCGGGAAACGGGATTCGAACCCGCGACATCCAGCTTGGAAGGCTAGCGCTCTACCACTGAGCTACTCCCGCAATCCTTATAATTAAAGTTCATTGGGTTCATCGTGTTCGTTGAGTTCATTGGGTTGTTAACTCAACTGACTCAATGAAGCCTACAAACTCTATAAACACCATAAACTCAATTAACTCTATAAACTCAACTGGTGGAGAGGGGAGGATTTGAACCTCCGTAGGCTACGCCAACGGGTTTACAGCCCGTCCCCTTTGGCCACTCGGGTACCTCTCCGAATAAGCTCATAGTTCATAGCTCATTGCATTTCATCTTTCTAACTATGAGCCATCAGCTATTAGCTGACTTCTGGAGCCACCGAAGGGATTCGAACCCCCGACCTGATGATTACAAATCAACTGCTCTACCAACTGAGCTACGGTGGCAATCCTAAAAAACTTATAGAATAAATTTATCAAAAATACCTTAATCTTCAATCTGTCTCAACATTTTCTTCTGAATTCAATTAAACACGAAAAAGACAACAGTAATCCACTGGTCTTCAAATCTAACTAATATAAAGTAAATATTATAATGAGGTCAACACAAAAAATACAAGTAAATAACCGGATTTTGTTGTTTTGCTAAAAAATAGCGGCATTTCCCTTTCTTTGCCTCATTATTTCGAAGATGATAACACCTGAGGCAACTGAGGCATTAAGTGAATTAACCCGGCCTTTCATCTGAATGCTGACAAGCATATCACAATCCTCTTTAACGGTCTTTCTGAGGCCTTTTCCTTCTGAACCCATAACCAGAGCCAAAGGGACATTAAGATCCATATCCCATATATTATTGCCCATATCTGCCTCAGCCCCGATTATTGTCAGTCCAGCTTCTTTCATTGCCTTTATGGCATGTTTTATATTTGGAACTATCGAAATGGGTATATGTTCTGAGGCACCGGCAGATGCTTTTACAGTTTCCGGGCCTAATCCAACAGATCTGTAAGCTTGTATAACCACGCCGTGAACCCCGCCAGCGTCTGCAACCCTCAGGATCGCCCCGAAATTCCTTGGATCTTCAAGACAATCTATCACAATAAATAAAGGGGTCTCACCTTTTTTTACTGGAATATCAAGCAGTTCCTCTATATCAGTATAAGTCCGTGGGGACACAATAGCTGCAATCCCCTGATGCCCTTTAGGGAATTTTGAATCAAAAAAAAAGTTGTCTGCCTTCTGAAGCTTCAGGCCGCGGGACAAGACCTCTTTTTCTATTTCCTGGGCCTTTTCGTTCCTTGTCAAAGAAAGATAGACGGTTTTTATTCCCCTGCCTGCTTTTATAGCCTCAAGAACCGGATTTATCCCGTAAATCCACTCTTCCTTATATCCTGAACGATTGCTGCGGCCTTCCCTTTTTTCATGACGCTGTGATTCTGAATAACTTTTTCTTTTCATCTTTTCCATACTGTTTTAACCTTATATTTTGAATCTGATGTTATGATCGGTTTTATATTAGACTTCGATGTGGACTAAGTCAAGGATGTGCTTTTTTATGTTTTTTAACTTCCGCTCTTCCTGCCTATTGTATTTCTGCGCTATGGATTATTGTTTGCTCTTGATAGGGTGGCCTTGCTGACCCCTTATCGGGAGCTAATGACTGAGCTTTGCGCTTGCCAACCTGTTTATGCTGACACCAGTTTCCGCGGCCTGTAGGGCCAGTTGTCTGTGCACTTCAGAGGGTACGCGCACAATAAATTTCCCGCTGTAACGCCGCAGGGCTATCGGCTCAGGAATCGCTTCCCTTCGTTTGGTCATATCCTCAATGACGTCGTTGACTACCTTGCGAATACCCTTAAGCGCTGCTTCAGGAGTCCCAGCCAGCCAGCTTAAGCCCGGAAACTCCGCGCAAAGTCCTACAAATTCTCCGTCCTCCTCAGACCACGTTACCCGGTATGTGTATTTATCTTTTACTGTTCTCATGCTCTAGCTCCTTCCTTTCTATTGCCTTAAGCACCTGCCAGACCTGATAGGTTTTGGTCCGCCCTTTACTGTTTTGAATGTTTACCCGCGGATCGCCTGGCCACGGCGTTTTGTAGACCCGGTGGCTGCTGCTTGCCTGCCTGGGCCGTCCGAAATAATAGTCGCAGACTTTGCAAAGATCAGCAAAGCGGATACCCGCTGGATTATTGCGCATCAGCGTCACGATCTCATTCACATCAGCCATATAATTATAGTATCAATAATGATATCAATTGTCAACGTGTAATATTGTTGAAGTAATGAGAAATTTGTGACGGCAATGTGTTTGCTTGTCCTCTTTCTCACTTGCAGACTTGCTGACTGTTGTGGCTTCAGGCTTCCGTACTTCCGCGCTTTTGCTCTTTTGTTTTTCCGATCTTCCAGCCTTGCTACCTTCCGCGCTTCAGAGCTTCCCAGCTTCCGCACTTGCTTGCTATCAGGCTATCCAGCTTGTTGGCTTGTGAGCTTCCGATCTTCCAGTCTTCCGACTTGCTTCTTGAAGTTTCACCGCAGTGCTCATGCCATGCCTCCATTATCTTACTTTTATTATTATAAACCTAAAAAAAGCAGTTAAAACGAAAAAGTGAATAAAAACATGTCATTGCGAACACCCGAAGGGTGTGTGGCAATCTCAGGATAAAACTGCGAGATTGCTTCGCTTCGCTCGCAATGACAGAGAAAACCCTGTAGCAAGCTACAGGGAATTATCAAATTCAAAGAACTTTTGTGCTTTTGCCATATGGTACTTTTACGCTTTTATGCTATGGCGCTTCTGATCTTCCGCGCTTGCAGACTTGCAGGCTATTTTGCTTCCGGCTTTTGCACCCGCCTTCTGCGGAATGAACGGAACAGTTAGCGGAGTTATCCTATCCAAACTGTCTTATCAAAATCCTTCATCCCCTCCACAATATGATTCGTTGACCCCCTGTGTCCAACTTTTATCTCTGCTTCAAGACCGTAATACTTCAGACATGTACCGCAGGAATACATTTCTACACCCATAGCCTCGATCTCTTTTAGAATCGGATAGATGTCAGCATTAGTAGTGGTAAGCTTTACTCCGGAGTTAAGAAAAAAGATAGTATGAGGGACCTGCTTGTATGTCTTAATGGTCTCAAAATAGGCTCTCATAAGAATATTGCCGAGGGCTTCTTCCTTGCCCATCGTATCTGTGCCTACCACAAGAAGCAGGTCTTTCCCTGGCTTTGGCGTTTTTTCTGGCGAAGCCAGAGGTGCACAGGCATAGCCT
>MHDW01000169.1:3660-6552 GCA_001803645.1 Nitrospirae bacterium GWC2_42_7
AAGCATTACTCTTTGCAAATAATCCAAGGTTGTCTGCTGATGCCTCATTATCAACAATAATCTCAACAATACCTTCATTGATCTTTAACAGGGCTTCTTCGGCCATCATAACCGGTTTCGGACAACCCTGACCTCTTGCATCAATTAACATGTAGACCTGCTGTTTCTCCGCTCACTACACCCTGACCTTCCAGCCTGTCCCGTCTTTTTTGTCTTCAAGGATAATGCCTTTGTCTTCGAGTTCTTTTCTGACCGCATCTGCCTTTGCCCAATCTTTTGCCTCGCGTGCGGACTTTCTTTCGTTTATCTGCATTTGAATATCTTCTTCAGAAAGCCCGATGTTCTTCACCTTCATCAACGCTCTGTACCATTCCTCTGGAGTGCGGTTGAATATATTCAGAACACTTCCTGTCTCCATAATAAGGTCATTCGTTTTTGCTATCATTTCGGAAGACTTTTTGCCTGAAGGTTTTCCATCAAGGTATTTATTTACTACACGGATCAGTTCGAAGATATTTCCTATCGCAAGCGCTGTATTAAAATCATCATCCATGGCAGCAGAAAACTTTTCAGTGAATTTTGTGAGAAGGTCTTCGAGATTTTTTTCTTCCGGGTTTGTTTTGTCTTTTGACTGGTCCTGTGAAAGGAAATCCCTGGTCCTCAGGACAGTTGTGTAGTATCTATCTATCGATGCCTCAGCCTCACGGAGCTGCTCGTCAGAAAACTCGATCGGGCTTCTGTAATGAGTGGATAGGAGAAAAAATCTTATGACCTCAGCATCAAACTTATTAAGTATCTCCTGTATGGTGAAAAAATTGCCGAGGGACTTTGACATCTTTTCTTTGTCAACTGTAATAAAGCCGTTATGCACCCAGTATTTCACAAAAGGTTTTCCTGTATATGCCTCGGACTGGGCTATCTCGTTTTCGTGATGAGGGAATATCAGGTCAGCGCCGCCGCCATGAATATCGAACGTCTCTCCAAGATGCTTTAATGACATGGCTGAGCATTCTATGTGCCATCCCGGCCTGCCCAATCCCCATGGGCTTTCCCATGCAGGCTCTCCTTGTTTTGAAGCCTTCCATAAGGCAAAATCCATAGGATTCTTCTTTCTCTCGTCCACATCAACCCTTGCGCCTGCCAGCATATCATCGAGGTCGCGTTTGGAGAGTTTCCCATATTCAGAGAATTTCTGGACCTCAAAATAAACACTGCCCTCTGCTTCATAAGCATGGCCTTTATCAACAAGCCCTTTAACAATATCTATTATCTCTCTGATATGCTCGGTAGCCTTGGGCTCAACATCAGCCCTGCCGATCCCGAGAGTGTCCATGTCCCTGTAATAGGCATCTATATATTTTTCGGCTACTTCGTTCCAGGCAATGCCGTCCTGTTTTGCCCTGTTTATTATCTTGTCATCTATGTCTGTAAAATTTCTTACATATCTAAAGTCATACCCTTTATATTTAAAGTAACGGCGCATTACATCAAAGACAACCGCACTCCTTGCATGTCCTATATGGCAATTATCATAGACAGTTACGCCGCATGCATACATCTTTACCTTACCCGGCTCAACAGGCACAAATTCCTCTTTTTTGCCTGTAAGGGTGTTGTAGATCCTCATCCGTCCTCCTCTTTCCTTTACGCTCTCGCCGGTATCAAACCTCTTTGAGATCTCGTCAATGCGCTGTTCCAGCTCTTTCAGCTTCTCAACTGTTGGGTCAGGAAAATGGTCCATGACCTCGACCATGCCTTCCTCGGTTGTCATCCTGATTAACTTCTTTTTTGTGATCCTGCCGGGTACGCCAACGCATATCGAGTTATCAGAAACAGGTTTTAATATAACCGAATTAGCGCCTATAATAACATTATTCCCTATGGTGATCGCTCCGAGTATTTTAGCGCCGGCGCCGACAACAACATTGTTTCCAAGTGTAGGATGCCGTTTTCCTTTATCCTTACCTGTCCCGCCAAGGGTTACTCCCTGATAAAGAAGACAGTTCTCACCGATCTCAGCTGTCTCACCAATTACCACTCCCATACCATGGTCAATAACAAGGCCGGCGCCTATCTTCGCTGCAGGATGGATCTCTATTCCGGTGAAGAAACGGTTTATGTGGGAGAAGATTCCCGGAAGTACGGGAATGCCGAGGTTCCATAGTTTATGATTCATACGGTGAAATACAATGGCATTGAATCCAGGGTATGCAAGTATGACCTCGATCCTGCTTGTTGCTGCCGGGTCTCTCTCAAAGACAGCCTTATAGTCTCGTTTTATGTCCTCAAAAAAGCCCATTGGTAAAGTTATTATACAATAAAAAAACCTTAACAGCTGTGTTATTATTCTCTAATGCCAAACAACAAAAATGCTGACACTGATCTCAGGACAATGATAGCCGACTATATGGAGAAAGGTTTTCTCGAAAATATCATTGATATGTTCAAACACGACAATACACTTTATGCTCTTATCGGAGAGCTTATCCAGGATGAGAGAATAAGGGTCAGAATAGGCATTACTGCATTGATGGAAGAGCTGAAAAATCAGGATGCCGGAAATCTTTCTAAAGCAGTCCCGAACATACTCCCCCTTCTTGATCTCAAGAACCCTATGCTGCAGGGAGATGCTGCAAACCTCCTCGGCATTATCGGAGACAAGTCTGCAATTCCTTTTCTCGAAAAAGCATTATCTGATGAAAATCAGGATGTAAGACTTCTGTCCAAAGAGGCGATTGAGGAGATAAATGCCCCCCACCGCAAAAACAGAGGGGCATCCTAAAATCTCCCCTCTCTTGACAGGAAGGGATTAAGAGGAGGGCGAACAAAAACATCAAGCACCCCCACCCTAACCCTCCCCCGTCAAGGGGGAGGGAATCTTTAGGGATCTCA
>MHDW01000169.1:6578-7050 GCA_001803645.1 Nitrospirae bacterium GWC2_42_7
GCATTGAAAATCTAAGTAATAGATAGCTACAGCAATGTCTGAAGAATGTTGATTATTTCATTGCGCTTAGGAGCAGGTCAGCAACAATCGCAATTATTGACAATATAAATATAACTGCATAGTTAATGTCTTCCGGAGAATATTTTATTGACCCCAGGAGATATAAGACCACTTCCCTGTCTTCATCCTGCAGGCAGGCATTGGCCTTTAACTTTTCTATTAACTGAAATTCATCTATAGCTTTTTTTCTTTTTCTCGCAATTTCATAGCGGTAGATAAAAAAGAAAAAGTATCCTCCTGTGCCTATGTACCAGACAGGCCTTACCCATAAGGGTTCTAAATGCTGAAAAACTATTATCGCCCTGAAAGCAATGGCAGACAACAGACCGAGGACAAAGAATCCATAGCTGACAGATTTCGGGACAGTATGAGGCTTGATATGTTCCATATTGGTAAATTATATCATAGTAAC
>MHDW01000170.1 GCA_001803645.1 Nitrospirae bacterium GWC2_42_7
TTTTCTCTCGATTTCATCCCAGTTATGCAAGGTTGAGCGGGACACTGTAACACCACCGATCTGAACAGGCTCAAAAACAGCAAAGGGTGTAATAACTCCTGTCCTGCCTACACTCCCCTGAATTTCTAATATCTTTGTCGTGCCCTGATGGGCCTGAAATTTATAGGCCATAGCCCAGCGGGGCTCTCTTGTCTTTACTCCGAGCTTTTGCTGAAGCCCAAGATCATTCACCTTAATTACTGCGCCGTCAGTCTCAAATGCAAAAGATTGCCGCTCTTTTTCAATTTGTACGATAACATCAATTACTTTGTCTATTCCTTTTACAGTCTCTATTTTTGCAGGAATTGGAAACCTTGATTCCTTAAGCCAAAGAACAAGCTCTGATTGGGTCTTAAAGTTTATGCCTTTATGCGCTCCAATCCCATAGCAGGCGAGGTGAAGTCTGCGTGTAGTTGTAATTGAAGGGTCAAGCTGCCTGACCGAACCGGCAGCAGCATTGCGTGGATTGGCAAATAATGCTTCTCCTTTTTGTTCCCTTTGCTTATTTAATGTCTCAAATTCATCGAGGTCAATATATACTTCTCCCCGGATATCCAGTTCCTCAGGGATCTTTCCTGTTCTTTCGATTTTCAGCGGGACTGATTTTATGGTCTTAATATTCTGCGTTACATCTTCTCCTTCATTGCCGTCTCCTCTTGTGGACGCTCTCAGAAGCAGTCCATTCCTGTAAGTCAGTTCCATTGCAAGCCCGTCATATTTCGGCTCTACTGTATATTCGATATCCTCATCACTGCCGAGCAACTTTTTAATTCTTTTGTCAAAATCTCTTACCTCATCATATGAGAAGGCGTTGTCCAGAGAAAGCATCGGCTCTTTGTGTTTGACCTTATCGAATTTTTCAAGAGCAGGCGCGCCGACTCTCTGGGTAGGCGAATCAGGCAAGACATAGATGTATTTCTCCTCGAGTTCCTTAAGATGCCGATAGAGCCTGTCATATTCAGCATCAGATATTACAGGTGAATCAAGGACGTAATACCTGTAACAATGATAATTTAGATCCTTGACCAGCGTTTCTATCTCTTTTTTGATATCGTCAGTTATTTTTGCAGTCATTATTTATTATTTTTGCAGAGGCAATTTATGAATTGGCCCTTGCATATTTTATCATTTTCAGGAAACCACCTCGGCCTCAGCAACTCTGTTAAAAGTTATCTCTCCGTTGGCAAAATCCACCTCAACAGCATCTCCCTCATTGAATTCCCTGCTGAGGATTTTGCGTGCAAGCTCATTAAGGATCATCTTCTGCAGGATCCGTTTTAATGGCCTTGCTCCGTATATAGGATCAAAGCCTGTTTCTGCAAAATGCTCTTTTGCCTTATCAGAGAGTCTTATAGCGATGTTCCGCTCCTTTATGTATTTTTTCATGCGGTCAACCTGTATCTCGACTATCTGCTTCAGCAGTTTCTTTGTCAGAGGATTGAATATAATAACTTCATCAACTCTGTTCAGAAACTCCGGCTTAAAGAAACTCTTAAGGTCCTCCATGATCTTTTCTTTAAAGCCTTCAGCAGAATTTTCTGTCCAGTAGGCTGTCGGGTGTTTCTCCCTTTCTGTAAGCATATCCTGAATATGAACGCTTCCGATGTTTGATGTCATGATCACGACTGTATTCCTGAAATCAACGGTCTTTCCGTGGCTGTCAGTCAGTCTGCCATCATCAAGCATCTGGAGAAGAAGGTTAAACACCTCCGGATGCGCCTTTTCAACTTCGTCGAAAAGAATAACCGAATACGGCCTTCTTCTTACTGCTTCTGTCAGTTGGCCTCCTTCTTCATAACCTACATAGCCTGGAGGGGCGCCAATAAGCCTTGAGACCGTATGCCTCTCCTGATATTCAGACATATCGATCCTTATCATCGCGTCTTCATTGTCGAACAAAAATTCTGCAAGTGCCTTTGCAAGCTCTGTCTTGCCAACACCGGTTGCGCCAAGAAAGATAAAGGAACCTATGGGTCTGTTTGGATCCTGAATTCCTGCCCTTGCTCTTCTGACTGCGTTTGCAACAGCCTCGATAGCCTCATCCTGCCCGACTACTCTCATTTTGAGTCTCTCATCCATCTGGAGGAGTTTCTGTATCTCGCCCTCGAGCATCCTGGAGACAGGTATGCCTGTCCATTTAGATACCACTTCGGCTATATCTTCTTCGTCAACTTCTTCTTTAAGCATTTTGCTTGTCTTCTGCGCTTCGAACAATTTTGCATTTTCTCCTTCAAGCGCCTTCTGCAGTTCCAGAAGTTTTCCGTATCTAAGCTCAGATGCCTTAGCAAGGTCTCCTTCCCTCTCAGCCTTTTCAGATTCGGTTTTTGAATTTTCTATCTGTCCCTTGTAATCCCGGATCTTTGCAATGATCTCTTTTTCTTTCAGCCACTGTGCCCTGAGTTCATCCCTGCCAGACTGTAATTCAGCCATATCTTTTTTGATCTTGTTGAGTTTGTCTTTTGATTCCTTTGAGTCTTCTTTCAGTACAGCCTGCTTTTCTATCTCGAGCTGTCTTAGTTTTCTTTCCAGCTCATCAAGCTCAACAGGCATGCTGTCGATCTCCATTCTCAGTTTTGAAGCAGATTCATCGATCAGATCTATCGCCTTGTCAGGGAGAAATCTGTCAGTAATATATCTGTTGGAAAGAACCGCAGCAGATATCAGCGCAGAATCTTTGATTTTTACTCCATGATGAACTTCATATTTTTCCTTCAGTCCGCGCAATATGGAGATAGTGTCTTCAACGCTCGGCTCTTTGATCATAACAGGCTGAAACCTTCTCTCAAGCGCAGGATCTTTTTCTATATATTTTCTGAATTCACCTATTGTTGTAGCGCCTACGCATCTTAGTTCACCTCTTGCCAAAGCCGGTTTAAGCATATTTGATGCATCGATTGCGCCTTCAGCCGCCCCTGCTCCAACAAGTGTATGCAGTTCGTCTATAAAAAGAATTATCTTACCTTCAGAATCTTCTATCTCTTTTATGACAGCCTTCAGCCTGTCTTCAAATTCTCCCCTGAATTTTGCTCCTGCGATCAAAGAGCCCATGTCCAATGCAACAACTTTTTTGTCTTTAAGAGTCTCAGGAACATCCCCTTCAATTATTCTTTGAGCAAGGCCTTCAGCTATAGCTGTCTTGCCGACACCGGGATCACCGATAAGGACCGGATTGTTTTTTGTCCTTCTCGACAGCACCTGTATTATTCTTCTTATCTCCTCATCTCTTCCGATGACAGGGTCAAGCTTACCTTTTGAAGCAAGTTCGGTCAGGTCTTTGCTGAATTTTTTCAGAGCCTGATATTTTTCTTCAGGATTGGGATCAGTCACCCTCTGAGTCCCCCTTATTTCCCTCATAGCAGCAAGCAGTCTGTTGTTGTCAGCCCCATGTTTTCTGAGAAGATCTGCAGAGTTACTGCTTACAGAAAGGATGGCAAGAAGAAGATGTTCCACGCTGACATATTCGTCCTTAAGATGTTCTGCTTCTTTCTGCGCTCTTTCGAATACTTCTTTTAATTTAGGTGAAATATATATCTGTCCGAGAGGAGTTGCCCCGACAACTTTCGGCATCTTGTCCAATAACCCCTCAACTTCTTGTTTCATGGCATTTGTATTTATGCCGATCCTTTTAAGTATCTGGGAAGCCACACCGCCTTCATCATCGAGCAGCACCCATAATAGGTGTTCAACATCGATCTGCTGCTGGGCTTTTCTTTCAGCAAGCCCCTGGGCTTTTTGTATTGCTTCCTGGCTCTTTATAGTAAATTTATCCATAATGGTCTCCTTACTTTTTACCTCGGCGCATCAGACGCATCTGATAAAGCCTTTCTAAGTTTTTCTCTGAAATTTTTTTGAATTTCTTCTTCGAGAAATCCCATCATCTCTTCAATTTCGCTCTGCATGATCTCCATCTTTCGTCTCATCCTTATAATGATATCCACCCCTGCCTTGTTCACCCCGAGTTCTCTTGTGAGTTCCAGAATAAAATTAAGTTTCTCAACGTCGTTATCTGAATAAAGCCTCTGTTTTTTTGTCCTTAGGGGATGTATCAGCCCCTCTTTTTCATAAAGACGCAATGTCTGAGGATGAACATTCAGCATTTTTGAGACTATACTTATCAGATAAACATGCTGTACGTTTTCTTTCTTTTTCATTATTTCTTCTCCATTTTCTTTCTCGGAGATTCTGTATAAAGGGCCTCGATCTCTTTGATAGCAGACTGGGCCTTTTCAGATATATTTTTTGGAACTGCTATTTTGATGTTAACGACCTGATCACCTTTATGTCCGGTTTTCGAAGAAGGAAACCCTTTACCTGAAAGCTTGAATTTCTGTCCTGATTGTGTGCCTGCAGGCAGTGTCATAAAGGCAATGCCGTCAATAGTGGGAACATCTATTTTTGCCCCGAGTACAGCTTCTCCAAATGTGACCGGCAGATCGATCAGTATGTCTTCCCCTTTTCTTGTAAAGATCGGGTGCGGCCTTACTTTAATTTCTATCTGCAGATCTCCAACCGGACCGCTGCCTTGCCCTGCTCCGCCCATGCCTCTGACTTTTATTTTTGAGCCGGTATCAACCCCGGCCGGTATTTTTACTTTAATAGACTCTGTATGGAATGTCTTGCCTTTACCATTGCAAGGCCTGCACACCTTTGTTATCTTCTTTCCTGTTCCGCCGCAGACATGGCAGTATTGAGCCATCTTAAAAAAGCCTTTTGATGTTGATATCTTGCCTGTGCCTCTGCAATTTTCACATTGCTGATAAGTTTCCGCGCCTGAACCTTTGCAATCCTTACAGGTGATCTCTCGGCTGAATGATATAGGTTTACTTATACCGGTAAATGCTTCTTCAAGTGACAGATCAAGTCCCATAATAAGATCCGAGCCTCTCAGATCAGCGCTTTCATAACCTTGTGTTCCGCTGTGCATGTCTGAAAAAATATCTCCGAATCCGCCAAAGTCAAACCGGTCCCCTGAAGTATAGGCTCTGTAATCAAACCCACCTCCTTCAAAAGGAGTACGGCCGAACTGATCATAGTCAGCCCTCTTTTTTTCGTCCCCAAGAACCTCATAGGCTTCAGTTAGTTCTTTGAATTTCTGCTCCGAGGTTTTATCACCCGGATTCAGGTCAGGATGGTATTTGCGCGCAAGCTTTCTGTAAGCTTTTTTAATATCATCCTGTGAAGCTTTTTTATCTATATCAAGTAGTTGATAGTAATCTTTAGCTGTTGGGCCCATTCATTCTCCTTTATGCTTCTTATAATATATCTTTAGTCGTATCTTGTCAAGATACATTATAAGAACTAAATCGACATGCCGACTTGCAAACTACAAGGATTTCAATTTATTTTTGAGAAATTCGTCAATTATAGCCACTGTCTTTTTGACCGAGATTTTGCCGGATTCAATTACAACCTCAGGGTTAACAGGTTCTTCATAAGGCACATTTACTCCCGGTACTGGCCATCCTTTTTCACCTTTTGAATATATGTCAATCGGCGCTCCGTGAGTATTCTTTCTCTGTTTCTCCCTTTTGCTGCATTCCTCAACAGAACACCTAAGATATATCTCAGCATACCGCGGGATTAGCTGCCGGGCAAGCTTTCTCCAGCTTCTTTTATTGCCTGTGGCGTCAATGATCACATTATGGCCAAGCTCGGTAATCGTTTTTGCGAGATAGACAAGGCTTCTGTATACGATCTCTCTTTCTGAATCTGAATAAACAGGCTCAGGCGTAACCGTCTTTCTAAAATCATCCATCCTCAAAATCTCAAAATCAGGATGAAGTTTATTTATTGCATCAGCAATTGTGCTCTTACCGCTTCCTGAAAGCCCGGTTATCCAGATCGCCATCTTGCTCATACTCAAAGATTATCGCGTCATGAGATGAATATCAAGTGCTAAAATATACAATGGGATTTTTTAAGCCTCATGTTCATGGGAAACAATTGTTACAAAGAAAATCGCTATTAGAGAAAAAACAGTTTAAAGTATTTGATGAATACCATAAGTTAAGATAAAATATAGGCATCCAGACAAAGAAGGAGGTAAAATAATGGGAACAGGCACTATAACAATCAGTCATGATGATTTGAAAACAATGATTAAAGAGACTTTCATCGAAATGTTAAAAGAAAGAAAAGACCTTCTTGAAGATGCTATTATTGAAGCAATTGAAGATATCGGGCTTGCAAGGGCGATTGCTGAAGGAATCAAAACACCATCAATAAGCGAATCCGAGATTTTTAAAGCCTTAGATGAAGTGAAATGATCGTAGACTTTAAAGCGTCTTTTCACCGGGACATTAAGAAACTCAAGGATAAAGAACAGGCTGCAAGATTAAAAGAAATCATATCCGAAATTAAGTCCGCAAAGAATATTTCTGAGATTAAAAACATCCGCAAGATGGAAGGCTATCCCAATCATTATCGAATAAAAACAGGCGATTATAGAGTCGGCGCTATTTTGTCCGGTGAAGTGCTCATCCTCGCCCGCTTTCTCGACAGAAAAGAAATCTATCGGTACTTTCCTGAAAGATAATCAATAATTATCCTGCCATACTGCTAACAGTGAAACGTGATATACTCATTTCAGGATGTCATATAAATTTGATTCATTAATTGGTGTGTTCTTCTAACCATATGACAGCCCGGTCAAAATATGACTTTTGGGTTGCCAGTGCAAGGGTAAAGTCTACAAGTTCCCGTTGTGAGGTTGTTAGTATATAACCGTTAATCTGTAGAAAAAGAGCAGTCGCTGTTATCGCAGTCCTTTTATTTCCATCAATAAAAGGATGATTTTTCACCAGGGACTCTGCTATAGCTGCGGCTTTATGGAATATGGTGGGATAGAGTTCCTCGTTGCTAAAAACTGCTTGTGGCCGGGACACTGCAGATTCAAGCAGTCCAAGATCTCTTATCCCGTGCATCCCGCCTGTCTCATCGATCAGCCTGCTGTGGATAAACAGCACTTGTCCGGCGTTGAGATAGTTCACTTCTTGGCGAGCTCATCAAGCGCAGGGCGGTACTTTTCGATAAATTCATTTACCTGGGAGACAAACTTCCGGTCAATTCCCTTAGGATATTTTTTCTTTCTGACAGGCTCTATGATTATCTTTGTCTGAGCCTCGTCAAGTTCAACAGTCACCTCTGCACCGACAGCGAGGTGCAATTTTTCAAGCACGTCCGCCGGCAGTGAGACTCCCCTGCTGTTCCCTATGGCGCATATCTTTCTGTGCATATTTTCCTCCTTGCTGAATTATAACATTGTTATAACATAAAAACTATAAAATAAAACTGCCATAATGCTGGCAGTGAAACGTGATATACTCATTTCAGGATGTCATATAAATTTGACTCATTAATGACGATTCTCAGGAAACTTGACGGGAAAGATAAGGTAACGGTCTATTCCCTAATGGATGACCTTGAGATGAGCGAAAGGACTGTCTACCGCTACATTCAGACTCTTCAGGTTGCAGGGTTCCCGATTCATTTTGACAGGACAAAAGATAGTTATGTATTTAGTGAGAATTTCAAACTCGGCAAGCCTGATATTACGGTTGAAGAAACCCTTGCCCTTGGTCTTGCAAAAAAGCTGCTCGGCAATTTTGGCACAGGGATGGAAGCAAGCCTAAGCCGTATTGAGGAAAAGCTTTCAGTCAAAGAACAAATTCTTCCAAAGCATATTGTCCTAAAGGCTGAAAAGCTATCTCCTCTCGTTGAAGGCTATCTTGGCACAATATATCAGGCAATAAAAAACTTTCAGAGAATAAAACTGACATATCGGGCCCTTTATTCAGACAAAGAAACAGAACGAAAGATTGACCCATATTACTTGTTCTTCCAGGATGACTTCTGGCATTTAAGGGGATATTGTCATTTGCGGGAAGAATTGAGGACATTTGCTTTAGACAGGATAGTTTCATTGAAGGTGCTTAAAGAACATTTTATTCCCAAAGGCATTTCATCAGAAGATGAACTTTCAGGGGCATTTGGCAATATGCTTGATGGAGAGCCTGTAGAAGTTATTTTAAGATTCGATCCTGAAATCAAACCGCAAATTCTGAGAAAAAAATGGCATCAGAGTCAGCAGGAAAAGGACTTGAAAGACGGGAAGATCGAACTGAGGTTTAAGATTAATGGGACTGAGGGGATTAAACAGTGGATTTATCGGTGGATACCATATGTAGAGGTTGTGGAACCAAGAGAGTTAAGGGATGAGATAAGAAGCGAGCTTAAAGAAGCAACGAACAAATTTGTTAAATAGTTTTCAAGCCTACAAATAATTTCAAAAACTTAAAACTTCACTGCCATACTGCTGGCACCTCCTTATGTTTTAATAATTACATCAGATCAAAAAAGGTGAGGGCACTATGATAGTGCAGGGAAACGTATTTTTCACAAAGGTAGAAAACTTCCGAAGAAGGCAAGGTTTAAGCAAAGGAGTAAGGCGGACTATGAATCGAGAACTATATGAAATGGGATGATGAAGTAAAGACCAGTAAAACAATTTCTAACTACCAGCAACATATTTTTGATATTCTGATAAAGGAGCATCCTGAATATTTGCGGTCTGATGTTGTTGCTGATATTTTATTTCTGGAGCGTATTGAGCAGGCTTTACATATTTACCTCGAATATCCTGATCCATTTGAGTTTGAGCGCGATCCTGCAGAGGCTGTGCTGAAAAGCTTGCCTTCTGAAATTATTAAAAATTCAGCCGCTGTCGAATTCATACAATATTATCAGGATGCGAGAAACCAGCTTGAACATGAGCGTTTTTTGAAAGAAACTGCCGATGATAATTGCGAATCTGCCAACAACCGGGCGAACGCTAAAGCAGAACTTGGCAGGATTGATGAGGCATTAGAAGACTACAATCAAGCCTGCCATGAAAATCCGAAAAGCCCTTTGCCACATAAAATAACGCCTTTTTTTGGCAGGGCTCGTCTTTACCTTGAGATTGGTCAAGGGCTTGACGCTTTAAAAAATGCTGAACATATATTCGATTTGCTGTCAGAATCTTCATATGTAGACACTTTCGAATACTTGTCACTTGCTGAGCTCTTTCTCCAATGCAATGTTCCCGAAAAAAGCGTTATTTGTCTGAAGCACCTTCTGGATTTCTTGACTGACATGCTGCCTTTTACCGTTATCAATTCCGATGGATCGTTGGAATATGAGAAAGACGGGTTTCATATGTCCACATCAGATTCTCACTTAACAGAGATAATCAGTCTGGTTAAAGATATTGAAAAGTCACTTGGCCAAAACACACATCTGATCAGGCTTCTCGAAACGGTGAAGAATGACATTGCCCTGTGGCGAGCTAAAACCGGGATTTAATAATGTTTGCAATACAACTTCATTTATTTTGTGATTTAGCCCCGTAGTTTTTCTATCTTACTAAATGATGAATCAACCTCTGCCATGATGCTGGCAGGATGATATGTTATTAATACTACATGAACTATAACCGCCTACGAGTAAAACAAATGCAGATGAGGGAAAAACATATGATAATCACAGCCGCTGACATATCTCAAAAACAATTTATGATCACGCCTGAAGGACTTGACCCTGAGGAGGTTTACGCTTTTCTGGAAGTAGTCAAAGAAGACTTTTATGAACTTGAAAAAGAAATAGCTGTACTCAAAGAAAAATTAACTAAGAATGGCAAACAAGGTCAATAATTAACAGCAAGGTGAATTAATCATGAGACTAAAACACGAAGAAAATTATGAGACCGAAGCAGCATTTCATATGATTCTCTCGCATGCAATTAATGAATGTCCGACATTAAAAGCGCGAACAGTAAAAAAGATTATTGACCAAGTTGACCAAGAGTTAGCAGACGCCCTGTTTTGTGTACGGCCATGTGTTCGCAAACTTCGGTATATCGGCTGTTCTTGTGGTGAAGACAAGGATTTTTGTGGAGTGACGACTAACGAGTATTTCAACATCGGCGATTATTACGAATCAATAGATTTCAATGGAGCAACATACACAATAAAGGGTTATGAGAACGGAAAACAAAGGATAGGTGCCTCATATTTTGAAAGGATTACATAGCTATCTGATAGAGCAAGCTTAATATTTTGGGATGGTCAAGATTGTCAAGAAAAGGAGGATTAATTATGGGACTAAAACACGAAGAAGGATTTGAGAACGAAGCAAGATTTAGTATGGTCTCCGCACAGGCATCTAATGATTGCCCGACATTAATGGTGCGAACCGTAAAACGGATTATTGCTCACTTTGCCCCGGAATTTACTGAAAACCTATTTGCAGTCCGGACATGTGTTCGCAAGCTCAGGTATATTGGTTGTCACTGGTGCGAAGACCAGCATTTCTACGGGGACTCACCTGACAGTTTTTTCAAGATCGGCAATGAATACGAATCAATAGATTTCAATGGAGCCACGTACACAATAAATGGTTATGAAAATGGAAAGCAAAGAATAGGAGCTGCATTTTTTGAAAGGATTACATAGTTTCAGGTAAACAGCACAAAATACATATTAAATGAAAACATATGGATAAAATTGACTTTGGCACAATAGGCTTAAAGATTAGGGATGAAATCACTTTCAGGAAAAATGGCCAACATTTTATTGTCGCTTCAGGGAGATGGAACTCCCGAAGTTGGTGGAACGATGGTGCGCTATACTGATGAAGAGGAAGCTCAGCACTATCCTAATGACGACGCATCTCATCTATTTACCCTGCGTTATATGACCCGACAATTACTTGGCATTGAATTTGATGATGAAAAAGATATTTTTGAACTGTGGGAATTCAAGGGGGAAACATTAAGAAGCTTATTCATACGCAAAAATAATGAACTATGGACAAAGATTAAAAATTAATGTTCAGTGGAGGCTTGTCTTTTCTGTAGTCTCCTGCATAGATCAAGAAAGATTCAAGCAAATTGCGCGCGTTAGTGGGACAAACCTCAATGACAGTTACATAAATATTGCCCTTTTCAAAAATATCTTTATATTCACTATGACCTTCCCACTGTGTTAACCCAAAATGCGGAAAATGACAGTCAACACCATTTCTGCCCCATGTAAAACCCTTACCGATATGTTGATAAATTCGTCCTGTAATGTCGATTGATTCACCTATATACAAAACTATCCCAGAATCTTTTTCCTCAAAAATATACAAGCCAGATTTAATTCCCTCTAATTTATCTTTATCTAATTCATCTGGGAATATTGATAGGTCAATTTTTTGTTGGCTTTTCCGCGTTAAGATAGAGCCAATCAAATCATTGTTCTTTTTTATAAATGAATTAAGAAGCTCTACAAGAATTTTAATATCCATATTTTGTATTTTATATGAGCCATATTTTTATATCAATATATGGGGTTCCATAAAACTGCCATACTGCTGGCACCAATGTTTTGTATGCTGAATTTATTCAGGAAAAGAATTCACAATAATGACATATCCAAAACAAGCTTTTTCAAAAACTATAAGAGAGAAATTGGAATCAGCATACAAAGAATTCCTCTGCCTGAAGATAGGGCGTGCCCTGAACCTGACTCAGCACCAGTCATGTGACCTTGAAAAACTAATAGAAAGCATCCTGACACTTATGAATAGCAAAAACATAAATATGACTTATTCTGATCACAAGAAGGCTTTTAGCAGGGCGGTATCTGATGCAATGCTTTATGACAAGCAAGCTCTTGCAAAGGCCCGGATTGCGAAAGTTTATCCAAAATTATCTAAAGAAATTGATGCTCTGTCCTTCAATGCTCAGTTTGAGTTTCCGGAAATGATGAGAGAGTTTTTGCCTCAATATGCAAAGATTGCAAATAACACACTGAGAAGAAGAATAAGGGCTGAGCTTTTGAAAAATATACACATTCATCAGCAGAGCTGTGTACATGAGTTTAATCAGGAATCTCAAACTTGTATCAAGTGCGGGTTTAAAAGACAATAAGCCTTTTCAAACTGCCATGATGCTGACAGAGAAATATGTTTTTATAAAAGAAAGAGCTGCCATAAACGGAGGAATATGTGATGAAAAGAAGAGAAATTCTTAAAGGTCTAGTAGCTGCGGGTATTGCCATGTGCATACCTCGCATTTCCTTTGGTCATCCCGAATCAGAAATTCCGACGGGTAATAAGAACGACTGGCAGCAAGACATTGCCCAGAAGTTTAAAGAAATAAATACAGAAGCAAAGTTCTCTCTGATAGGCGCTTCCCAAGAGGACATGAATACCATCCTTGGCTTTCGTGGACTTCGTGATATTGGTTATGGCGCTGGCTGTCCGAGTGTTGCGGTTAATAAAGCGATATCTTCTCTTTGTATGGGGCCAGCATCTATCAAAAAGGCTAAAGGTATACTTGTAAGCTTAATGGTCGGTTGCGATGCCACACTTGACGTTGTGCGTGATACTATGTGGCCGGTGATTGACTATTTTAACGAGGAGTTGCAGTTTTATTTTGAATCAAGAAATGATTCCAGTCTTTCTCCCGGAGAGGTCAGATTAGTAATCATAGCAACAGGAATAGAGGGGACCTTTGCAAATAGAGTTCTAGGGAGGTCAGCCTGAATGATAATTGGTTCTGACTTTGAAGGAGGAGGTTATGTTTGACGCAATCATTGAGATGTATCGGGGGAAAAGCTTAGGGGCTAATGAAACATGCTCATCCTGTAATAAAGACAGCAAGAGACAGGGCTTTGGAGAAATCTCAAAACCTTTATCAATATGCCATGTGGGGAGTAATTTCCATGCTGATAAATATAAGATATTGTTTGTTGGCAAGAATGCCAGAGGGACATCTTCTGATTTCTGTAACGCCTGGCCCTATGTTATTGATGCAAGAAAAGGCGAATACAGCGCAAAGAATCTCTTTTTCAACTATAACAAAACATTCTGGAGCTACACAAAAGAAATAGCGTGCAGACTATTAGACTGCAAACCAGAAGATGCCTTTGAATCGATAGCAATCACAAATCTAATTAAGTGTAACAATGCAGTACACAACGAGGGAACAAATTTTGATGGCACTTATTCCGATTACACGACAAAGAAGATGAAAGACAACTGCATGGGAGAAATGAAGGTATTTTGGGAAGAAGTAAACATCCTAAAGCCAAAACATATCATTTTGTACACACACTATAACTATGATGACTATTTGGAAACCTTTCCTGACTACTATAGTCCACATTACGTGGGTAATAAGACTGAAAAAAGTTGCGGGGTGAAGTGTATCAGGTGGTGGGATAGAGAGTTTTATAGGAATGGGGACTTGCCAATGCGGGTGCTTATAACCTCACACCCAGAGCGTAAGAAGAAAGAAGAATTTATTTCGATGATTACCCGCTGGATACAAAAAGCGACCTCGGAATAATTTAGCAGAAGAGCATCTTTTGTGCATAATCTTAATTTCAAGAAGACTGTCATGCTGCTGGCAGTCGGATATGGTATTAAATATGTATGGCCAAATTTTCAAAGCATGAAGGGACCCCGTTTGTCGGCATGTTTTATGCCATTGGTAGCATTATCTATTATGTAATGGTGCCGGTTGATCAGGGTGACCGACAAGAGGATGATGTGAGCACAAACACAACGCATTACGAATGGTGGAGGTATATTTACCGTATACTGAAAAGACAGAACCCTCATTTCGATATTGAAGACCATGAATATGTCCCGAGGGGGCGTGTAATTTATAATACTGGCGAGGATATATATTATCTCTATGTCGACAGATGTATCAGAAAGAACAAGAGACAGATGCAGGAGATACTTAACACCATGCATCTACCCAAAGGCAAGACAAAGATGGTTACTAATTTTCACTACCAATGCGAGAAATGCCGAAAAGATTAAGGGTAAAATAGATTTAATGGAGGCAGGATTATTATGAGCATAGACAAAGCAGGCATAAATACATACCTATCCAAATCACTTTTTATCAGGGGCCTTCAATGCCTCAAGTCCCTCTATCTTCACAAATTCCACCCGGAATTAAAAGATGAGATATCAGAGGCACAGGAAGCTCTTTTTCAGTCTGGCTTCGAGGTTGGTGATTATGCAAAAAGATTATTCCCCGAAGGAACTGAAATCGTTTACAAAGAGGGCAATTATGACGAACAAGTTGAACTTACCCGTTCTGAAATTGAAAATGGCACAACCACGATTTATGAAGCAGCCTTCAATTATGACAACATATTTATCAAGGCAGATATACTCCATAAGGGCAAAGAGGGTTGGGAGCTTTATGAGGTGAAAAGTTCATCTGATGTACATGAGCACCATATTAATGATGTATCCCTTCAGTATTATGTTATTACGAATTCTGGCTTGCCTGTCTCAAAGGCATATGTTGTTCACATAAATAATGAGTATGTTAGAGATGGTGAGATTGAAGTTGAGAAACTCTTTGCTGTCTCAGATGTAACTGAAAAAGTTCTGGAAAAACAGGACTATGTTGAGGATGAGATAAGCAAGATGAGGACTACCCTGCTAAAAGGAGAAATTCCGGATATAGATATTGGAGAGCATTGCAGTGAGCCATATGAGTGCGACTTTGGCGGACACTGCTGGAGGCACATTTCCAAAGAATATCCAGTATTTGACCTTTGTGGAAATGGAGCAAGCGCATATGATCTTTACAGACAGGGCATTCTATATCTTAAGGATATTCCTCTCGATATTCTCCCGTAT
>MHDW01000171.1:0-14557 GCA_001803645.1 Nitrospirae bacterium GWC2_42_7
GCCGGGTTAAAACGGGGGGATGTCATAATTGAATATGACGGCAAAAAGATAAATGAACCCTATGTTCTGCGCAACATGGTCGCTAATACTCCACCCAACGAGGAACATAAGATCACAATTCTGAGGGATAGTAAAGTGCTGCAACTGACTGTCAAGATCGGGGAACTTCCCGCTGATATGCAGGAGCAGGTGGTATCAGGAGAGTACCAGAATGCGCTAAAAGGAGTTAGTGTTCAGGATATGACCCCAGAGCTTGCAAAAAAATTGAGAATCCCCGACAGAATAAAAGGGGTCATAATAAGCGATATAGACG
Source organism: Nitrospirae bacterium GWC2_42_7 (assembly GCA_001803645.1). Lineage (GTDB taxonomy): Bacteria > Nitrospirota > Thermodesulfovibrionia > Thermodesulfovibrionales > UBA6898 > GWC2-42-7. The sequence continues at coordinate 314 of MHDW01000171.1, forward strand.
AAGAGAGTATTGCAAACGGAATACTCACGCAAGGTGATGTTATTCAGGAGATAAATAGAAAAAAAGTTGCAGACACAAAAGCCTATCAGGAAGTAGCATCAAAGATAAAGGCTGAAGAGGATGTGCTGCTCCTTGTTTTCAGAAACGGAACATCACTCTTTATAACACTATCTCAGAAGTAAACTCTTTTAGAAGAGCTTTGCCATACTAATGGCAAAAATGTTGCTTATTAGGGCTGTTATTGAAATAGTAACAGCCCTATATTTATTAACTTTTCAATACCCCATCCCGAAAGTCTTCGGGATGGGGTTTCCTGTTTTCCGTCATTCTGGCTTGTCCAGAATCTTTCTGAAGGATTCCCGACGAGCGGGAATGACAACATGATGGTTAAATTTTCTTAAGATACCCCACTGTTTCTGCGGCGGGGAGTTTTCATTGCAGCTTTTTTTGCCTCATCGATAATATCAATCAGCGGAAGATTTGTTTTTAATGCTATTTTCTTACAGTCTTCGTATTCCGGCGCATAGTTCTTTGCTGATTTTCCAAATCTGGAGATCTTCACCCTAACCTTTCCATGTTCTGTCTTGATATCTCTGGACTCTCTATCCATAGTCTTCCTTTGAGTTTCATAATAACGGACCCCGATACTGGAAGTTTCTTTAAATAGAAGATCGATCAGTTTATCTCTTGTATCCGTATTACATAAAACGCTCAGTTTTATTCCGGGTCTTGTCTTCTTCATCATTATCTGAGTCAAATAGACATCCAAAGCGCCTTTCATGAAAAGTCTTTCGAAAACATATTCATATAACTGCGGATTCATGTCATCAATGTTTGTTTCTATCACAGTTATTGATTTTTCGGTCTGTCTTTCCCTTGCATTATCTCCAATAAAAATTCTGAGGGTATTGGGACTGTTTTTAAAGTTTCTGGATCCGGCGCCGTTACCTATTTTGTCAGGAATAAGAATAGGCATTGCACCGAATCCGGCAGATATAGATTTTAGTATTGCCGCACCTGTAGGGGTAGTTAATTCATAAGGTATATCCGAGGAATATATTGGGTAATTTTTTAATAATTCTGCTGTTGCAGGAGCTGGTACAGGCATTATGCCATGTTCTGTCCTGACAAAACCTTTGCCGAGGTTTACAGGCGACGAGTAGACTTTTTTGATGCCGAGAAGTTCAAGCCCTATTAACGTGCCAAATATATCAACAATGCAATCTGTACAGCCTAATTCATGGAGATGTGTTTTATGGATTGAGTTACCATGAACTTTTGCCTCTGCTTTAAAGAGATTGAGGAAGATTTCATGGCCCCTTTTTTTAATATGCTCAGGCAGGCTGGAGTTTTTGATTATTTCTTGAATATCTCTCCAATTTCTGGCTTCTGATTTCATGCCTTGACCCGAACTCAGGCGGATTCGTCGAGGAGAAATGGTTGCAGAAGGAGACAGCTTTCCGGCTTTTGTTTTTAGTACCACATCGACTTTTGTTGCAGTTATCCCTGCTCGTTTGACTTTTTTTCCTGTAAGACTGTAACCCGAAATGTTTAACTTCTTGAGATTTTTTTTGATCTCTTCCATTGGAGCGCCGGCATCCACAAGCGCACCGAGACACATGTCGCCGCTTATTCCGGAGAAACAGTCGAAATATGCGATCCGAAATTTATTTTCCCTCATCATCCCCTATTCTTCCCCTGTCAGAAAATTGATGAAATCTTTTTTGTTCTTATCAGACATCTCTTTTAATTCTATTCCATAAAATGCTGTGCCGCCGGGTTGGGTGGAGGCTTTTCTGGCAATCTCTCCTTTAAACAATAATCTCTTCCGGTTCTTGGGATTAACAAAGCTTAGGGATATCTTCTGTCTGACAGGGAGGTCCGAAGAGGATTCAAATGCTACGCCGGTCTCACTAAAATCGATTGAAATGCCGGAATATCTTAAATTGCTTTCTTCCGGTTGTACAGAAATCACTATCCTGAAAACTCTCCGGGGCGATCTCTTAAGAAACTTTGAGACTGTGGAGAGAAATTTCAGTTTATCAACAGGCACCTGAAATAATGACTGGCCGGAAATTATTTCATTATGAGGAATTATTCCGATCATATCGAATGGAAGAATAAATATTCTTGGTATTCTGGAAAAAGAAGGGTTGTTTTTCAGGGCTTCAGCCTCTTTATTGATATCCCCTGAGTTTTTATTAACAAAAAGAACTATAAGGGACGGTACTTCTCCTGACTTTAACGCTTCATCCAAACTTTTAAACTGTGAATAAAATACCTGGTTTTCCTCAAGACACGATCTTATAGTATTAAATGTGTCGGGTGATTTTTCTATCAGGAAAACTTTTTTCATCATACTGATGATTTTAATAATTTTATAAAGTAATGACAAGGTATTTCTTTGCAATATGGTTTTATATCTTTAAAATGCCTTGTTTCTTCCTGCCTGTTGCCATTGCCTGTCAGATTTTTTAGAGGATCACCACTTTTGCCTTGACGTTTTTGTATATTAGAAATATTATATATGGATGAAACAGAACAAGACATTATTTGAATTGCAGGCAGAAGTCTGTAAAACCCTTTCAAGCCCGAAGAGACTGGAAATTTTGAATGCGCTGAAAGACGGCGAAAAAACAGTAAGTGAGCTTGTTGACATACTTGGAGTCCCAAAAGCCAATGTTTCGCAGCACCTTGCTGTCATGAGACATAAAGGTATACTCAGGTCACGCAGAAACGGGGTAAACATTTACTATACTCTGGCCAGTTCCAAGGTTATACAGGCATGTCTTTTAATGCGTGAAGTCCTTACTGACCAGATGAAAGAAAGATCCAGGCTTATTGACATGGCAGTAAAAGGATAAACCTTTCTTAAGAACTTTCTACCTGCTAAGATTTCTAGCTTTGACACACAGGCATGACAAAAGAGATAGTTATTTGGCAGATGCCTGTGGATGATTCGGGTTGAATTCCTGCCCAAATCCCTGCAGTTTAAGAGAAAAGATTAAAAAGAGAAAATAAATTCTGCAGTCAGAAAAAAGGTTTTTTTGTTGTCATCAAAAAACGCCTTTTTTTAATACATTGAATTTATAAACAAACACTTTCTATAATACAAACAATTCATTTTCAGAATTAGGCAAAAATGCTTGTCGGATATAATACCAATATAACTTATAAGGGGAGTGTTTACCACGTCCAGACAGAGGACAGCGGGTTGAAGAATCCTATTATTATTACTCTGCTGTATCTGAAAGGGACAATCCTTTCTTCGAAAAAGACCGGCTATGCCGAGATTGCGGCAAGCCCTGATTTCAAGGAAAAGGTAAGGGAGATCATGAAGGAACAGCACAAGAATATGATAAAGGAACTTGTATCAGGCAGGCTGACAAGTGAAGTTGTTCCTCAAACCACAGGAGAAACAGCTCTTTCTGAACCAGTGCCTTCTGAACCAGCGGTGAACTCTCTCGCAGAACCCACAGCAAAGGGGCAGATAATAAAGAGCCTTGATGATATACTTCTGGATTACATAATAAAAAGGGAAGACTGACAATCAAAAAACAAGATGATACACTTTCATAATGTTACAAAAGAATATGAGAACCAGACAGCACTAAGAAACATAACTTTCTCAGTGGGCAAAGGGGAAATGGTTTTTATTACAGGTCATAGCGGCTCCGGCAAAACAACTCTGCTTAAATTAATATATCTCGCTGAAAAAATTGACAAAGGCAGTATATCCGTATCAGGATGGGAACTTGAAAAGCTTGCAGAATCAGGCATTCCCTTTCTCAGGCGCAATATAGGCATTGTTTTTCAGGACTTCAAGCTTCTTGCCAATAGAAATGTTTTCGAAAATGTTGCGCTGGCATTAAGGATAAGAGGTATGGGGGAAAAAGAGATAAAGGGAAAGGTATTCGAAGCGCTCAAAACAGTTTATCTCAGGCATAAAACAGATAGTTATCCTAAAGCCCTTTCAGGAGGAGAACAGCAGAAGGTTGTGATTGCGAGGGCGATAGTTGCAGATCCTACAGTTCTGCTTGCTGACGAACCAACAGGGAATCTCGACCCTGATACTGCCTCCGGCATTATCAGAACCTTCAAGGAAATAAATGCCTGCGGAACTACGGTTCTCATTGCAACCCATAACAGGGAGCTCTTCAGAAATACCGGCAGAAGAGTGATCAAGCTCGATGCAGGAAATCTCATCGGCGAGGAGCTCGGATGAAGTTTCTGCCTTATTCATTCAATATTTCTATCCAGAGCCTGATCAGGGACAAGTGGATTAATCTTTTATCCATGGTGACCATTGCTGCAGGGCTTTTTATTATCAGTCTTGCCTTTTTCCTGGCATATAACATTGATATGGCAACCGAGAAACTTCCCGAAAAATTCACAATGCTTTTGTACCTCGAGGACAACCTTCAAAAAGAATATACTGATAATATTATAAATTCTGTAAAAAAGAACAAGGCTGTGTTGTCGGTAAAATATATTTCAAAAGAAGACGCTTTAAAAGAACTTAAGTCTGCTTTAAAGAATTCGAATTACATCTTCGAAGGCCTTGAGGAAAATCCGCTTCCTGATGCCCTTGAACTGAAATTAAGGAAAGACTTGGTGGGACCGGAGACAGCAAAGAAAATATCAGAAGAGGTGCTTAAAATAAAAGGCGTAAGCGAAGTTGATTACGGAGAAACATTTCTTTCTACCATACAGTATATAAGAATAGGAATTAAGACAATAGGAATTATTATGGCAATAATTCTCTCTGCAGGGATCATATTTGTATGCTACAGCACAGTTAAAATGCTTTATTACAGAAGACAAGAGGAGTTTGAGACATTTAAGCTTCTAGGCGCTACGAGGGGTTTTATAAGGGCGCCGTTTATTTTCGAGGGCGCTATTATTGGCCTTGGCGGCGGTTTGCTGAGCCTGTTCGGTATGTATGTGTTTTACTATATGGTTATTTTGAAATTCAGCGTTACAATACCTTTTTTCAAGATGATACTGTTCCCTTCTGATCTTTTTCTTGTACTGCCTTTTTTGGGAATGCTTCTTGGAATTGCCGGCGCTGCCTTGGCGCTCGGAAGGTTGAAATATTGATGCCTTATGTCTTAAGGCGTTACAAAGGAAGCACCTTTCTGTTGCTTTGTTCCCTGATATTCCTTCCATTTGTTTCATATGCGTTGACCCCTGAAGAAGAATACAAGAAGATCCAGCAAGATATGATCGAACAAAAAAAGAAACTCGGCGAAGCGCAGAAGAAAGAATATTCCGTGCTGAACGAGCTTGAACAAGCAAACAAAAAGCTCAGTATAATTGAGGGAGAACTCAGGATCTCGAGAAAGAAACTGAAAAGAACAGAATCAGAAATTGCGGCTGTTAATTCTGAACTCATAAAAAACAGGGCCATTCTTGAAAAACAAACAGGTTGGTTAAAGAGAAAATTAAGGCTGATGCATAAATTCGGATATTCAGGGGATACAATTTTAATGCTCCTGAGCGCTGATAATATCTCGCAGATGATGCGGACATGGAAATATCTTGAAAACATCACAAGGCATGAACATAAGATCCTCGGAAATTATCGCGAGAACCTCAGAAGCCTGGATGAAAAGAATAATAAACTCCTTGCTCTTAAAGAAGAGTTTATTGTCAACGAAAAACATATAAAAACCAAAGAAGCAGAACTTTCCAAAAAGAAACGTGGAAAAGAAATAATTCTTTCTTCAGTCAGACATGAAAAGGCACGGCATCTGGCAATGATCAAAGAGATGGAAAAAGCCTCAAAAAAACTACAGGACATTATCAGTGAATCTTCAAAGACAGACACCTTTTCTTCAACCGGTTTTTCGCGCCTTAAGGGGAAGCTGCCATGGCCTGTTGAGGGCAGCATAGCCCTGCCATATGGCTCGCAGAAAGATCCTCAGTTTGATACACCGGTATTCAGGCATGGGATCCATATCCAGACGGACAACAATTCTGATGCAAGGGCCGTCAGCAGCGGCAAGGTGATCTTTGCGGAATGGTTTAAAGGATTCGGGAAGCTTGTGATTGTTAACCACGGAGGTGGTTATCATACCCTTTATGGCAATTTATCAGAGATTTTTTCGATAGTTGGAGATATAATACAAGAAGACCAGACAATAGGACAGGTCGGGACATCAGGCATATTGAACGCCCCGGGTCTTTACTTTGAGATCATATACAAAGGCAAGCCTCTTGATCCGACTCAATGGTTAAAAAGAAAAAAGAGTTAATTCAGGAGGGCATATAATAATGCTAAAGAAACAGACGATATCGATTTGGCTGATAATTCTTCTGGTTGCTGCTACCGGTATTTTCGTCGGCAGAACATCAGTAACTATAGTCAGTGCAGAAGGCGAAGGATACGAGGATCTGAAGACTTTTACTGAAGTCCTCACAAAAGTAAAGCAGAATTATGTTGAGGAGGTAAAGTCAAAAGACCTTATATACGGTGCCATAAAAGGCATGCTGAATTCCCTTGACCCTCACTCGGGTTTTCTGACCGCAGAAGCTTACAAAGAGATGGGTGTTGATATGAAAGGCGAATTTGGAGGCCTTGGCATACAGATAGGGATGAAAGACAATACACTCACCGTAATAGCTCCTATTGAAGACACTCCAGCATACAAAGTCGGGATTAAGGCAGGAGACAAGATAATCAAGGTAAACAAGGAATCAACAAGAGATATGACGATCCAGGATGCGGTTTCAAAAATGAGGGGTGCTCCGAAAACCTCTGTTACATTAAGCATTCTAAGGGAGGGCTGGAAGGAGACCAAAGACTTCACGATTGTTAGAGACATCATTAAAATAAAAAGCGTTAAGTCAAAGGTGCTGGAAGGCAATATCGGATATATAAAACTAAGCCAGTTTCAGGAACAGACATCAGCAGATCTGTCAAATGCCTTAAAGAAACTTAATGAGGAAAAAGTGAGCTCCCTTATTCTTGATCTCAGAAATAATCCGGGCGGTCTTTTAGGGAGTGCTATTGATGTTTCAAACAAGTTCCTTCCAAAAGGAAAACTGGTTGTTTTTATCAAGAACAAGGCTGGTGAGCGCACCGAATATTTTACAGAGAGGGAAAGCTCTTTTACACAGCCCATGATAGTACTTGTGAACCAGGGAAGTGCAAGCGCTTCTGAGATCGTTGCTGGAGCGATGAGAGATTGGAATAGGGCATATATCATCGGTGTTCAGACCTTTGGCAAAGGATCTGTCCAGACAGTCATTCCACTGAGTGACGGTTCTGGTCTGAGGCTTACAACCGCAAAATATTATACACCCAACGGCACATCGATCCAGTCAACAGGAATAACACCTGATATAGTTGTGAAACTCGAAGCAAAGAACGGGGCCAAGGAACATCCTGTTGTCAGAGAAAAAGACCTCGAAAGACATCTTATGAATGAGCAGACTGACTCAAAGCCTGAAGAGACGGAAACAGCGCCTTTCGAGGTAGAAGAAAAGGATGATATTCAGCTCCAGAGAGCAATAGATATTCTGAAAACATGGGATGTCTTAAAAGGACTGCCCAAGGCATCATAACAATAGTGTCAGTGTAAGTGACCAGTGACAGGAAAACAAAGGATAACCCGTATTATATTGACACTAAACACAGACACTGACATTTATTTTAGGCATGTCCAGAATAGTATTTGACATAGAGACTGTTGGAAAGGATTTCGAAACTCTCGAAGAGCCTGTTCAGGAATACATGCTCAGATGGGCAGGGTCAGAGGACGAAAAAAAGGAAGTTATGGAAAGCCTTTCTTTTTATCCTCTTACAGGAGAGATTGTTACAATAGGGATGTTCGACCCTGATAAGTCCAAAGGAGTTGTTTATTTCAGGAACAACAGCGATCCGGTTCTGCCTTTTGAGGAAGATGGGATCAGATATGAGACCGGCACAGAAGCTGAGATAATCCGGAAATTCTGGGATGTGATAAAAAATTACAACCAGTTTATTACGTTTAACGGCAGGGGCTTCGACTGCCCCTTCATACTAATACGCTCAGCTGTCCATAGCATTAAGCCTTTGAGGGATCTTATGCCTAACAGGTACGGGGATGTTCATATAGATCTTTTTGACCAGCTCACATTTTACGGTGCCTCACGCAGGAAATTCAGCCTTGACATGTGGTGCAGGACATTCAACATAAAAAGCCCGAAGGCAGACGGAATAACAGGGTGCGAGGTCAGGGAGCTTTATAGATCAGACCGGCACATTGATATTGCAAAATATTGTGCAGGAGACATAAGGGCAACAGCTGAATTATTAAGTATCTGGGAAAGTTATATCAAAGCCCCGAGCAGGGGAAGAAGCTGATCAGACTATATTCTTTCTAGCCCAGTCGTTGGTTTCTCAGATACGGCAAAAAAAATTCTTGAAATCCATAGACTATCGAGATTTTATAAGCTCCGGATTAAGAATGCTATGTTTTTTTCGGTAATTGACGGGACTTGTACATTCAAGTAATTTTTTCTCCATACCTGAGAAACCCATGAATTAAGCGGGTCAGTATTTTATTAAATGAAAAAGGGAGGCGGATTTTAAACCGCCTCCCTTTTTTGATTTATCCTGTTAGAAATGAGAATTCCTTCTAACGGAGTCTACTTATGGCATTTATTGCAATCTGAGGTGCTGAACGACTTCTCTCCGTTGTGACAACTGCCGCAGAATTTGCCCTCATACATAGAATCCATATTCATGCCTGAACCGCCTTTTTTGTATTTGAATCTTGACGGATGGCACCTGCTGCAATCGAACATTATTGTATGTATCTCATGGCTGAATATTGCAGGAGCCATATCAGATGTGGCATAAGAAAGCTCTTTCTTAAAGCCAGTCATCTTATGGCATCTGTTGCAATCAGATGAAGAGAATGCATCCTTGCCATTATGACACTTGCCGCATGAATTGCCTTTATACATTTCTTCCATGCTCATATCAGTAGTGCCCTTTTTCATCATAAACAGTTTTGGATGGCATGCTTCGCAACTGTTTTTCTTTGTGTGGATCTGATGAGAGAAACTCGCCGGCATTCCGGAAACATCATAGGTGAAGGTTGCAAGTTTGTGGCATTTGTCGCAGATATCTCTGTTCAGAGATGATTCCCTGTGGGCCTTTATTGTATGGCACTTATTACAGTGGATCTGAAAGGCCATATGCTTTGGATGTGAGAATTTTCCTGATACGTTTAAGGAGAATTTCTCATAAGCATGGCATTTAAAACAAGGCAAATTCGATTCTTTCAAAGAGGATAGAACTGGAGATTCCTTGCTTTCTGCTGCAACATGCTCAGTTGTCTTCATTTTGCATGAAAACAAAAGCAAGACAATTGACAGAATAGTTATAATCCTTGACATCATTCCCCCTATTCCCCTTTTTCCTTCTTATCTTGATCAGGAAACATAAGCTCATATTCAAGGGGGTGATGATGTTTGAGGGTCTCAGTAGAGATTTTCCCTGTCAACCAGACCCAGTTCATTGGAAAAACCTCGGATTTCAGATGTTCGTTATAGAAATGTATGAACAAAATAAAGACGATAGCCAGCAGAGCCTCATCACTATGCATCAGAGCGAATGTATCCCATATCCAGCCGGCAGCAAATTGAGGGATGATATTGGATACGACCATCGGGAATGCAAGTGCAAAGCCTGAAAAACCGATTATAACCATACCCCAGAACACTGCCCAGTAGTCAAATTTTTGTAAGTAAGTGTATCTGCCGAACCTCGGTTTTTCATTTGATATTCCCAGAAAATACTTGAAGTTCTGCAAAGCATCAAAAGCATCCTTAGGAAGGGGAATTACCGTGGTTCTGGCCTTTATCTCGGTTTGTTTGGTTGCAAGGAGATATAACATGTAAAACACATGCCATATAAAATCAAGAAGCATTCCTACCCCTGCTATCTTGTGTATAAGCCCTGCCATATCTGCACCGCCCCACATGCGGATCAAGATGCTGGAGGCTCCATGGGGCTCATGCGCATATTTAAGCCCCCAACCTGTGAAACTTAAAAGCAGAAAGGTTGTGAACAGTATTATATGCTGTAACCTGAAAATAATATTAAATCTCTCTATTTCGTGAGGAATTGCGTCTGTGGTTGTATTGGTCTGGCTCATTATTCTTCTTCCCTCCTTTTCCTGAAAATAGCGTCCCTGATCTCTGAGAAGGCATCAAGGAGAACATGCAAAATTATAAAAGCAAAAGTGCCCAGAGTAAGCAGTATCAACCCTTTTTCAGTATAATGCGCTATCGGATGGGTGTGCGCATGGGTGATGGCCGGAATAAATCTTTCATTAGCTCCAGGGTGGCAATTACCGCATGTTACAAGTTTGTTTTTACCGAAGATCGGAGATGCAGGGTCAGTCTTTGATTTTATATCATGTGCGCCATGACAACTCGAGCAGGTCGGAGCCTTTGTATGGCCGAGATAGAGTTTTCTTCCATGAAAACTCTCTTTAAAGCTTTTCATCACATTTTCCTGCAGTTTATATTTTTCAATTATTATTTTCTCTTCGTGACAGTTGCCGCAGGTCTCTACCTGATTCTCCCTGCTGACCATGGACTCGGATTTATCCGCTTTTGTTATGTAATGTGGAGAACCGTGACAGTCAAGGCAGAGTGCGCCGTCTTTTTGTTTCTTTACAGTAATATTGCTGCCATGAACGCTGTCAAGCACCTTGCGGTATATCTCTTCGTGGCAGTCGCTGCATGCTGCTGCAGCAATAGGGTCAACCAAATGCTTAGAGGAGATTTTTGATGAGATCGCAAGGACAAAGGTTGAAACAGGAGCGCCAGGAGCAGTGTGCGGATCGTCAGAAAACTTAATATGGCATTCAGTGCAGGACAGGGAGCCATGTACTGAGGCCTGAAATTTATCAATGTCCAAATTAAGTTCGATCAGTGCCCCGCTTGGTGTTTGCACCTTTCCTTTCATAGCGCTGTGGCATGCAAGGCAGTTTGCTGTATCTTCAGAAAAACCTTTTTGGGGAAACATCAATGAAAGAAACAGCAAAGGTGCAACAATAAACAAAACCTTTTTGTATGACATACGCACCTCTTTAATGATTTAATGTATAGCTATTGCTAACGAATAGCCGTGATCAACAAAAGCAAATATTTTGCAAGAACAAAAAAACGCTATATTATATAACATTAAAATTATTTTTATTATGTTTCTTGTAAAAAGTGTTTTTGTCTTGCTGTTGAGCCAAAATTATCAGGTATATAAGCAAAATAGAGCTATTTTGTCCAATTTAACTAATTTATAGGCCTATTACCAAATCTCAATTTCCGCTAAAACCCAAAACAGATATGCCTGCTTTATCAGCCTTTGCTATCATTTCTTCCCGGTTAAGCAGGATGCTTTTTTGAGATTCGACCGCAAGAACGCGGGCTTTTACTTCAAGCATAGCCATTAATGTTGAATTACCTACCACAGGAACATCAAACCTCAAGTCCTGTTTCGGCTTGCTGACCTTTATAATAACAGCGCCCTCGCCTGCAAGAATTCCTCCCCTTTTAATCGCCTCATCCGTACCCTCAATAGCTTCTACAGCCATAACAGCCTGATTTTTTACTACAATTGTCTGCCCGATATCAAGGCGTCCGATCTCTTTTGCGATCGTCCAGCCAAAGGCAAGGTCTTTCCACTCTTCTTTAGTCGGTTTTATTTTTGTCAAAACACCTTCCGGGGTCAGGAGTGCTGTGCTGAAATCAGTTGTATTAAGGAGAGTTATGCCTTCTTTTTTCAGTTCTTTTGCTATGGCAAGCATGATAGAGTCATCACTCTTGTCTTTTAAGGAAAAAAGCAGTTTCATGGCACGAAGGTCAGGTGTGATCTTGCTTTTAAAAAGGAGGGATTTAGGAACTTTCCCTGCCATTACAGCTTCTTTAATTCCGGCCTTTTTTAAGGCATCGAGCATCGCCCCTAATTTGCCGACATTCACCCATTTTATCTCATCAACATGGTCAGAAAGGGACTTGTCTGCGAGAGGCTCAAGACCAACAGCAAAAACAGTATATCCGCTGGAGTGTGCGGCGGAAGCAACTGCTGCCGGCAGTTCACCGCTGCCTGCAATAAGCCCTATTTTTTTCACTATCTGCAGATTCCGCGCTTGTTTTTTTCAATAAACTCTACGAGATATTTTATCTCTTTAACAGATGGAAAATCTTCCTGCAATTTTTTTATCGCTTCTTTAAGAGTCCTTTTTTCTCTAAAGAGTATTTTATATGCCTTTTTTATAGCATTTATTGTCGGATCAGGGAATCCGTGCCTTTTTAGCCCTATCGCATTAGGACCAAAAAGCTTGGCCCTTGACCCTGAGGCTATCATATAAGGAGGGATGTCCTGGCCTATTCCGCTGAAACCTCCAACCATGGCATATCTGCCTATTCTTGTGAACTGGTGTATAGCAACAAGTCCGCCGATAAATGCGTGGTCTTCGACAAGGACATGTCCTGCAAGAGTTGCCGCATTTGCCAAAACAACATGATTCCCGATCTTACAATCGTGGGCTATATGAACGTATGCCATTAAAAAATTATTGTCACCTACAGAAGTGATCATATCTCCGCCTACTGAAGCCCTGTGTACTGTTGTGTATTCTCTGATGACATTATTATTGCCTATCAGGAGACTGGTATTCTCACCTTTATATTTCATGTCCTGTGGCGGAAACCCTATGCTCGAAAAAGGATATATAGTGCAGTTTTCTCCAATTTCTGTTGAGCCCTCTACGATCACGTTGGAGAGCAGCCGGCATCCTTTTTTGATTGTTACGCCATTTTTTATTATGCAGTACGGCCCGATCTCGACACTGGCGTCTATTTCAGCTTTATTGTCAACAATGGCAGTTGGATGGATCTTAGTCTTCATTCTTATATCTCCTTATTTGTCACCATTGCTGTAAATTCAGCTTCAGAAGCTGTCTTGCCCTCAACCAGGGCACTCCCTGCAAACTTCCAGACATTACCCCTCTGCTGAAGGAGCCTTATCTCGATCTTTATCTGATCACCCGGAACAACAGGTCTTCTGAACTTTGCCTTTTCGATGCTCATAAAGAACACGGATTTGCCTTCGACTCCTGAGCTGAAGGCCATCACACCGGCAACCTGTGCCATTGCTTCGACTATAAGCACTCCGGGCATTATGGGCTGTCCAGGAAAATGCCCTTGAAAAAAAGGCTCGTTCATCGTAACGTTCTTAATGCCTGTTATGCTGACTCCGGGTTGAAGGTCCACTATCCTGTCAACCAGTAGAAACGGGTACCTGTGAGGCAGGTATTTCATAATTTCATTTATGTTCATCATTAAGTTTCTCCTTGTCCAATTTATTCAATCTTTCCTCAAGATCATTTATTTTTTTATTTAATTCAGGAAGTTTCGCAAATAATGCCTGAGACCTTAACCAGTTTTTGTGGGGGAGAGCAAAAGTCCCTGAATAAACGCCTTTGGATACATTCCCGTAAATACCGGACTGAGCAACGACTATCGTCCCTGATTCTACTGTAGTATGATCTGCAACTCCAACCTGACCTCCGATTATAACAAAATTACCGATCTCACTGCTGCCGGCAATGCCAGCCTGTGAAATGATCAAAGAGTTTTCCCCGATCTTAACATTGTGTGCTATCTGAGCCAGATTGTCTATTTTTGTTCCTTTACCGATTATTGTATTTCCGAGTGTTGCGCGGTCTATGGATACATTAGAGCCTATCTCAACGTCATCTTCGATGATAACGCCCCCGACCTGCGGTATTTTGTAATGTGCTCCGTTCTCTAAAACATATCCGAATCCGTCAGAACCTATTACTGTTCCTGAATGAATTATGACCCTGTTGCCTATACTGACCCCTTCACGTATTACTACATTTGGATATATCATGCACTGACTGCCGATCTTTGATCTTTCCCCTATATAAGCACCTGGCATGATCACAGTCTCATCACCGATGGATACTCCGTCAGCCAGATGAGCAAAAGGCAATACAGATACGTTTTTTCCTAATACAACGTCTTTTGCAATAAAGGCCTTATCGCTTATTTCAGGTCTGAAAGACGCCTTTGGATAAAAACATTCGAGCGCCTTTGCAAAAGCATAATACGGATTAGAGACCTTGATCTGAGGGATGGTCAGCCCTTCTATCGGTTCCTTAACAATTACATATGAGGCCTTGCTCGACTGCAGGTCTTTAATAAATTTTGGTGAGG
>MHDW01000171.1:14580-16408 GCA_001803645.1 Nitrospirae bacterium GWC2_42_7
CCGGAGACCCCTGTGATCTCGAACTCAGGATCGCCAAGGACAGTTCCATTTACTATCTTTGCAAAATCTTTTGCCTTCATCAGAGAACTTTTTTTCCTTAATATGAAGAAAGCCTCGTTTATAAGCGAGGCTTTAGACACTAAATTATTTAAACTGTCAAAAGAAAAAAACTATTTCTTGTCCTTTGCCTTTGATGCATTGTATTTTTTTAATATTACGTCTGTCAGGTCGATCTCTTTTTTCGAAAAAAGTATTATACCGTCAGCATTTTCAATGATCATCGTGTAACCTTCTTCATTCCCGACTTTCTCGATAACGACCCGTAGTTCTTTAATTATCTCGATTGTATAATCATTTTCCTTCTTTTTGACCTCAGTCTGAGAATCTGATGCGAGCCTCTGCAGTTCCCTGACAAGACGGTCGAGTTCTTCTTCTTTTGATTTTCTTGCCTCAGATGAAAGAACAGACGACTGCTTGTCGAGATCTGCTTTTAATTTTTCTGCTGCCTTGCTTTTTTCCTCTAAAGAGGACTGCTTCAGCTTTATCAGAAATTCAAGGTCTGTTTTTGCCTTTTTACCTGAGTCTGACTCGTTCAATGCCTTAAGCAGGTCAACAACACCTATCTTTATATTTTCAGCATGGACTGTCTGTCCTGTTAAAAGAACAATAAAAAATATAAAACTCAAAACTTTTTTCATCTCTTTTTTCTCCTTTGTTTTTAGAAAAATGTACCGAAGCCGAATTCGAATTTGCTCGCACTTTCGCCCGGTTTTGGCTGTATATTATAACCCCACTCAATCCTGACAGGGCCGACAGGCGAAATCCACCTGATTCCAAACCCTGTTGTATATCTCAATTTTGTCAATTCACTAAAACTGTCAGCAGCATCCCCTGCATCAAAGAATACAAGCCCCTTGAATTTCGCTTCAGGGAAAATAGGGAATATATACTCAGTGTTGAATACAATTTGTTGTGTGCCGCCAATCGGCACACCGGCTTTTTCCTGTACTGATACCGCAGGGCCGGAATCGGAATTTTTGTCTAATTCTCTCGGACCTGCTTCTCCGAACCCGAGGCCTCTTATTGTATATAAACCGCCGACATAAAATCTTTCATATACAGGCAGTTCCTGACCCAGGAAGCCCATAGCATATCCGAAGCGTCCTCTTACCATGATTGTTGTATTTCCAACAGGGAAATACCAGCCTGAATCAATAAGTCCTTTTACGAAGGTATTGTCTCCGCCAAAGCCTGCAAAGGTCAGAGAGAGTGAATTGCGAGAACCTCTTGTTGTGTCAAGATAATTATCCCTGGTGTCTCTGGTTATTGTCGGTGAGATACTGCTTGTTATTTTTGTGCCCACCTGATTTTTGATGATCTCCGGAGTACTTGACTCATCAACAGAAGACGTGTCTGGAGTACCGCATGCATTAACACATTCAGCATATTTAACGTCCCCCAGTTCGATTAGATCACACTCTGCTGTGCATTCATCACGTGAAATGGTGCTGTCTTCAATAACATTGAAGATAGTCGCTTTTTCAAAGTTATATGTAATGTCCCCTCTCCAGTACTCTGAAAAGTTTTTACCGAAACCAACATAAAATCCCATGGCTTTTTTGCTATAGTCTATGTAGTCCCTTTTGGTATTATAAATACCTGTTGAAAATGCAATTGGCTTATTCCTGAACCATGGATCGCGGAAAGAAAGCTCATAAAGAGAGCTCCTTCCGCTCAGCTCGCCTTTAAGCTTTATATACTGACCTCTTCCTCCAAGATTACCCTGAGTGATATCACTTGTTACAATAAATTGGTCGATCGAACTGTA
>MHDW01000172.1:0-8467 GCA_001803645.1 Nitrospirae bacterium GWC2_42_7
ATATACCTGTATACTCTCCGGAGCAATTGATAAGCATCTGCTGATTCTAACAAATCCCCTGCTTTTCACTTTTAATCCCTTTAACCCTTTTCCTCCAACCCGATTTTAAAATCGTCCAAAAACCAAAAACTTCTGTACATTATCAAATCTGCTTCTTTAATTCAATATGTTTTTAATGCAAATCCTGTTCCAAGGCATATTAGTTTATAAACCAAAAGCTATGTAAAACTTATCAGTAGGGCGTTTGCGGAGCATTTGTCATGCAGCATAGCATCAAAGAATGTAATTAAAAAATCGATCAAATAACACACTCTGAGTGATAAGGCGCAGACAGTAAAGGCAGTTTTAAGTTTACAGTTTATAGTTTTAAGTAAAAAAGCAATCTGCCGTCAGTGTTCAGCTCTCAGCATTCAGCGAACAGCTTAATGCTAAAACAGCAGATCTCAGCATCCTTTGCAAAATAATTTCAAGTTTTTATTTTAAGTTTTTAGCTGATAGCTGAATGCCGAATGCTGACTGCCGTATCAAAACTCTGAACCGAAAACACAAAACTGAAAACTGCCATATAAAATCATTGTTTCTCATACTTTATCTATGCTATTCTTAAAACAAGGAGATAAAAAATGCCTAAAACAATTGAAGCTGTTTATGAAAATGGTGTTTTTAAGCCACTGGAAAAGGTCCATCTGCCGGAACACAGGAAACTCAAAATAATTTTTGACAATGAAGCTGAAACCCCTGTCAAAAAGAAAAACTCCCTTGCCGGAATCATTGACATTGCAAAAGATTGCGTTGATACTGATCTTTCTGTTAATCATGACAAGTTCCTGTATGGCGAGCATAATTGAAGGTTTTTGTTGATACAGGCGCCTTTTGTGCGCTTACCATTCCCCACGATATGCACAATAACATTGCAAAAACTCTGCACAAACAGATTCATAGGGAAAAAGCCCTACTTTACACGTCTGATTATGTCCTCGATGAAACTTACACACTCCTGAAAATGAGAAGCAGTCATGAAACCGCTGTTAAATTCATGGCCCAGCTTGAGGCTACAGCTATAGTTGTTCTTTCTGTCGGTGCTGACATCTCCGCAGATGCAAAATCCCTTTTCAGAAAATTTGATGATAGAAAACTGAGTTTTACGGATTGCACCAGTTTTGCCCTGATAAACCATTTTGGCATTGATGCTGTCTTCGCCTTTGATGAACATTTCAGATACCATCCTTATAAGCATCCCGTAAGGTTTTTGGGCTGACATCAAAATCAGTCTGAAGTTTCCTTCTTGCTGTTTCAAATAGAGCCAACTCAATCGGCTTTTGCCAGACAATTAAATCTCTTTATGATTGCGATTTATTCATCTTTCCTCAAAAAATAGTTTTTAGTTTGCTGTTTTCAGTTTTCAGTCTTATACTCAAAACTAAAAACCGAAAACAAAAAACTGTTCTCTCCAGAAACCGGAAACTTGCCTTTTAAAAATATTGTTTCTCATACTTTCTCTTTGCTATTCTTAAAACAAGGAGATAAAAAATGTCTAAGACAATTGAAGCTGTTTATGAAAATGGTGTTTTTAAGCCGGTATCCTCTGTTGAGATTAAAGATCATGCTCCGGAATTTTCACCTGATGAGGCATAGGATTTGTATCATGCTTGCCTCAAATGATCTGGATTTTAAGAGAGTGGACTGGCTCAAACTTTATCTACCCCTGATTAATCATTAATTCTGTCTGTGCAAAAAAGATCCCATAAATTCGATCCCTTGGTTTTGTTCTGTAAATACTGGATTCCTCTAAGAGCCGTTGGCTTCGAGCCATAGGCCGATTAAGGACTTCGGGAATGACAGGGTGAACAACAGAGTCTATGAACAGACACTAATAAGGGCGTTTGCGAGGGGAAGACAGGCAAAAATGCCGAAAAAAGAGATCGTCAGGAATGGGGCAAATACACAGTTTTGGGTGATAAGGCGCAGAGGTTAATGATAGTTTTAAGTTTCAGGTTTTCAGTTTTAAGCTTTCAGAGACTTGAAACTCGAAACTGAAAACTCTTCTTGTACTCTGTTTTCAAAATCATCAGATGTCCATCTTTTTATTGCCACGTTCTGATTCGAGGTCCCATGTCTTTGTTATCTATTAAATTGCCTTTTCTGGCATCTGCAAGCCCACGGTCAATCATACGTTCAAAAATGAGTTCACGAACTATTTCTTCATAGGAAGCATCTTATGTTTGCGTATTAACTACCTCTCTTATTTTTTCCTTAACTGTTGACATATTACTAATTCTCCTTTGTTTTGTTTGGAAAACTATCAGCATTCATCTATTATTCTTATAAAAAAATATATCGATTAATAATCTTATTCTATTTCTTCAAATCAAGTATCATCGCATGCTCATCGCATTCTGGAAACTTGGGGCACCGGATGCAGTCGCTCCATATTTTCTGTGGGAGGTCTGATTTATCTATCTCTTTAAAACCTAATCTACTGAAAAAATCAGTGTTGTAGGTTAAAGCAAATACCCTCTTAATTCCGAGGGCCTTTGCTTCTTTCATGCACTCTTTGACCAGTTTCTGCCCTATTCCCTTGCCCTGATATTCCTTTCTTACTGCAAGCGACCGGATCTCTGCAAGGTCTTCCCAAAGAATATGCAGTGCGCATACACCGGATATTTTGCCCTTATCTTCAACAACCAGAAAATCCCTGATCTTTTCATAAAGCTCATTCAGAGATCTCGGGATCATCTCTCCTTTTCGGGCAAATTCATTTACTAGCTTATGCACCTCTTTAAGGTCAGCTATCTTAGCTTTTCTTATCTTCAATGTATTTGATCCCTTCAAGCACGGCATTAATATTCGCCTTGCCGTTGTAATTTTTTGCACTTCCGGAATTGTTCTCGAATATCTTTGCAATGGTAGATTTCTGGAGAAAAGAGGTTTTTGCCATCAGCGCTCCGAGCATGACCATATTGGCTGATCTTGTATTTCCGATAGAGCCTGCTATCTGTGTAGCAGGAACAGCCTCTACTTCTATATCATTTCTCAGAACAGGATTTTTTATCAGAGAAACATCATACAAGAGAGTCCCTTTTTTTCTGAGTTTTGACTGGAATTTTTCGAGAGATGCGTTATTAAAAACAATAAGCATATCAGGATTCAGCACAACAGGAGATCCTATCATGTCATCAGAAACAACTACTGTACAGCTGGCAGTGCCACCCCTCATTTCAGCCCCATATGAAGGAAACCATGTGACTTCCTTGCCCTCAAGCATACTGGCACAGGATATCATTCTTCCTATAAATAATATGCCCTGCCCTCCTGAGCCTGCTATGATTATTTTTGTCTCCACCTAATCGTTCTCCCTGAATTTGTCCTTGAATAATCCGAGAGGAAATGTCTGAACCAGTGCTGTCTTGATCCAGTCAAGAGATGCTTTTGGCGTCATGCCCCAGTCAGTAGGGCATGGTGAAAGTATTTCCACAAAACTGAATCCTCTTCCCTCTATCTGATACCTGAAAGCTTTTTCTATCGCTTTTTTTGCAGTAACAAGATTTCTGAACGAATCCACAGAGACCCTCTGTGCAAAGACCACCCCTTCAATAGTAGACAGGAGTTCTGTAACATGCAGCGGATGTCCTGATGTCTTAATATCTCTTCCTGTAGGTGTAGTAGTCGTTCTCTGTCCCGATATCGTGGTCGGAGCCATCTGACCTCCGGTCATTCCGTATGTAGCATTGTTAACAAAGAAAAAAGAGATGTTCTCACCTCTGTTTGCAGCATGTATTATCTCAGAAGTGCCGATGGCCGCAAGGTCCCCGTCTCCCTGATATGAAAATATTATTCTGTCAGGCATAAGCCTCTTAAGCGCAGTAGCAACTGCAGGAGGTCTTCCGTGTGCAACCTCAAGCATATCAAAATTGAAATAATCATATGCAAAAACAGCGCACCCTACCGGCGCGATCCCGACAACCCTATCGCAAATATTGAACGAGTCAATACTTTCAGCTATAAGCCTGTGGATAAGACTATGCCCGCAACCGGGACAGTACCTGAAAGGCACTGATTTAAGGCTTTGAGGTTTTTTGAATACTTTTTTCATTTATCTTGCCTTTAAAACATATGATTTTGTTCTTTCCTGCTTCTTTTGCTGAATAAAGAGCTGAATCAGCAGCATAAAGAAGAGCTTTTGAATCAGACGCGCTCAAAGGGAATGATGCGATGCCCCCGCTAAGCGTAATGTTCACATTTTCAGAATCATTCAAAGTGAAAACCGTTTCTTCTACTGTATTTTTTATTCTCTCTGCAAGGGCAAATGCTTCATCTTCAGCCGTTACAGGAAGAATTACGATAAATTCCTCTCCTCCGTACCTTACTACGATATCTGTTTCTCTTGAGACTGTCAGCAAAATTTTTGCCAGTCCCTGAAGGACAATATCACCGGCCTGATGGCCGTAAGTATCATTTATTCTTTTAAAGTTGTCAATATCAAAAAGCATAACCGAAAAAGCATTTCCATATCTTTTTGAACGGGCGATCTCAATATCAATGTGCTTATAAAAATAACGCCTGTTGTAGAGTCCAGTCAGGCTGTCTGTTATTGAGAGCCGTTTTGTCTCCTGAAATAATTTCAGCTTGCCAAGAATGAGCGAAACATGATTGCCGACAAGGGCCAGCAAAGATACGATATCAAAATCAAAACTTTCAGTCTGTTTGTTGCTGTTTGCAAGAAATAAATATCCTGCATGGAGCTTGCCGCTGAACAAAGGAATTGCGATCAGGGAAAATATCCCTTCTTTTCGCATCAAAATATTTTTGGATATCCCTGAAGATTCAATAATATATAACGGCTCGCCTGTTTTATCTGCATCATTGCATATAGCATCAAGGAGACCGCCTTCAATGCTCTTGTGAAATTCGGCTGAAATGCCCCTGCTGCTCATCAGCTTAAAAGCTTCTCCTTCCTTTAACATAAGCCAGCCTATAGTAAAATCTGTGATCAGAAGTACTTTATCAAGAAGGTCCTCTATCACATAGTCCATATTCTCTGTAGAGATAAAAGCATTTGAAAGCGTGCTCATGATTATCAGCTCTTTATTTCTTTTGAGAAGTTCGCTTTCTAAATGTACAAATCTCGTTATATCCTTGAAGATAATTCGTAACAACTTCTGTTTT
Organism: Nitrospirae bacterium GWC2_42_7; assembly: GCA_001803645.1. Lineage (GTDB taxonomy): Bacteria > Nitrospirota > Thermodesulfovibrionia > Thermodesulfovibrionales > UBA6898 > GWC2-42-7. The sequence continues at coordinate 5,167 of MHDW01000172.1, forward strand.
CCTTTAACCGTAAAAGGAAGTATTAAGACCTCAAACTGCCGGTTATTATAAGTGATCTTTTCAAAATCTTCAGCACCGCTTTTCATGGATCGATCGATCGATCTGCCCACTTTCGCTAACAGCTCAAAGTCCTTGAAATCTTTTCCTGTGATCTCTTTTTTCTTCTTTCCAAAAAGCTCGGAACAGCTCGCATTTATATCATGAATTATCCCTTCAGCTCCAAGAACAACAAAAGGGTCAGGAATAAGTTCCAGGGAGATATATTTTGAAAGTTCTTCTTTGATAGTCTTCTTACTGCTTTAAAAAGCAGTCTCCTTTTTGATTATTATTCAGGCATACATTCCCCAAAAAACAGGTTTTTTATCATTTGTAATATTACCATATAAACTCAACAACTTAAAATATCCTGATTTCCAGCCATTCCATTCTATGTGCTATTATATAAATCATATCAGGGAGGCTGTAATGGCATACAAAGATCTGAGAGATTACATCAGGCAACTTGAAAATAAAGGACTTTTGGTCCGCATAAAGACAGAGGTCGACCCGATTCTCGAGATCTCTGAGATCACCGATAAAGTATGCAAAAGCCTGAATGGCGGTAAGGCCCTGTTTTTTGAGAAAGTAAGGGGCTCTGTTTTTCCGGTGGTCACAAACCTCTTCGGGTCATTTGAACGAATGTGTCTTGCGCTTGAAGTCAAAGAGCTTGATGATATAGGTAAGAGAATAGAAGACCTCATGAATCAGGCTCCGCCAAAAACACTCATAGAAAAACTGGCCCTTTTCCCCAAGTTGCTCGAAATCTCAAAGTACTTTCCAAAACAGGTTAAGTCTGCTCCTTGTCAGGAGGTCATAGAAAAAGATGATCCGGATCTTGGAAAATTCCCTATATTAAAATGCTGGCCGCATGACGGACAGCCTGAAAAAGCAGTCAGAAGTCAGAAGTCAGAAGTCAGAAGTTCGGAAATCAGAGACTCGAAAAATGAAGGAAGATTCATCACGCTCCCGATGGTATTCACAAAAGACCCTGAAACAGGAAGGCCTAATGCAGGAATGTACAGAATACATGTCTATGACAAAAAAACCACTGGTATGCATTGGCATATCCATAAAGACGGTGCAAGGCACTATGATAAATACTTTAAGATGAACAAACGCATGCCGGCTGCTATCGCGGTCGGAAGCGACCCTGCAGTCATTTATGCTTCCAGCGCCCCTCTTCCTGAATCAATAGATGAAATGCTTTTTGCAGGTTTTCTCAGAAGAGCTCCTGTTGAGATGGTCAAGTGCATTACATCCGACATTGAAGTGCCTGCCAACAGCGAACTTGTAATAGAAGGTTATGTAGATCCCGGAGAGACAAGGATAGAAGGTCCGTTCGGAGATCACACGGGATTCTACTCTCCTGCAGATCCCTACCCTGTTTTTCATGTTCTGTGCATAACACACCGCAAGGACATGATCTATCCTGCAACAATAGTCGGAAAACCTCCGATGGAAGACTGCTACATGGCAAAGGCAACAGAGCGTATATTCCTCCCCCTCATGCGGCTTGATTTCCCTGAGATAAAAGATATAAACCTGCCGATGGAAGGGGTATTCCATAACTTTGCACTGATATCCATAAAAAAGAGCTATCCGGGCCAGGCAAAAAAGATCATAAGCGGCCTCTGGGGAAAAGGCCAGATGATGTTCGCAAAACTGTTGATAGTGGTAGATGATGATGTGGATATTCAGGACCTTTCATACACTGCATGGAGGGTGCTGAACAATGTTGACTGGAAGCGTGACACTGTCTTTGCGGACGGGCCGCTGGATGCATTGGACCATTCTGCGAACTGGCCGAGATACGGCTCGAAGATGGGCATTGATGCCACAAGAAAGACAAAAGAAGAAGGCATGATGCGTGAATGGCCGGAAGAGATATTCATGTCGGAAGAAATAAAGAAACTCGTTCTTTCACGTTGGAAGGAATACGGAATAGACTAAACAAAGTATGACGGATAAAAATTTGTTATTTGGGCGGTTTCTGCAGAAAGAAGGCCTGATACTGTTCGATGAGATCTACAAAACCAGAGAGCTGCAGAATAAACACAATCTGAAGATAGGTGAACGCGCATGCATAAAAGGATGGCTGGATGAAGAAACTGTCAAGAGAATATTGGTCATTCAGGAAGAAACCTTCAAAAAATTCGGAGAGATAGCAGTTGAAGAGGGCTCCCTTACCCAGGCGCAGGTAGACGAACTTTTGAAAGAACAGAAAGACGAATATCTCTTTTTCGGAGAAGCTCTTGTGCAACTCAGGATACTTTCAACAGAAAAGGTAATGGAAAAACTCAAAGAATTCAATAAAATAAAGATCAAGGAAACAAAATGATCTTTCAGTTGATTCCCTTTCTTTTTAAGAGTTAGAATTTTAACCTTAGGGACACTGTCGGATTGTTGCCATATACTTTTCAAACTTGTAATATATTTAACTCGCCCAAATAGCTATATGGCGGGACCGATTGCCTCTTTTGCAGCCGGAATAAATACTCACCTTACTTAAAACAATTGATTTTTCATTCTAAAAAAAGAGTGCCTGAAAGGTTTTTATGCAGATAGACAGAGGGATCGCCTCCCTCAATCCGAAACAAAAAGAGGCTGTTATGCAGACAGAGGGCCCTTTGCTCATACTGGCAGGGGCCGGTTCAGGAAAAACAAGGGTCATTACAATGAGAACGGCATATCTCCTTCATATTGGAGTGCCTTCGTCCTCAGTACTTGCGGTCACCTTTACAAACAAGGCTGCTAGAGAGATGAGAGGAAGAGTGGCATCCATGCTCAAGTCTGGCGAAAACAAAAGGCCGGTTGTTTCCACATTTCATTCTCTCTGCCTGAGCATCCTCAGGCGGGAGATAGATAACCTCGGCTACCGGAAAGACTTCACTATTTATGACACTTCGGACCAGCTTTCACTTCTAAGAGGCATATTATCGGATATAAATTTTTATGACAAATCCTTTAAGATGCAGAACGTCCTTGAGACTATCAGCAGGTCAAAGAACGACTTCACTCCTTCCAAATGCGCACCTGCTCCAGGGAGCAGCAATACCGATGAGATCTCGGACATGCTTTATCCTAAATATAACGAGGCATTGAAGAGCCTCAATGCAGTTGATTTCGACGACCTTCTACTACTGACAATACGGCTTTTCAGGGAACACCCGGCGATACTCGAAAAATACCGCGACAGGTTCAGATATATCATGGTGGACGAATACCAGGACACAAACAGGGTGCAATACAATTTCATAAGGCT
>MHDW01000172.1:8505-14351 GCA_001803645.1 Nitrospirae bacterium GWC2_42_7
ATGATGACCAGTCCATTTACGGATGGAGGGGAGCAAGCCTGGGTAACATACTCGATTTTGAGAAAGACTTCCCCGGCACGATCACTGTACGGCTTGAACAGAACTATCGTTCCTTCGGCAACATCCTCGATGCTGCAAACGGAGTAATAAAGAACAACAAAAAAAGGATGGAGAAATCCTTATGGACCGAAAGGGGCGCAGGCCCCAAGATAAACGTCCTGACAGCCTCTGACAGCGATGAAGAGGCTGAATGGGTAGCAAAGAGGATATCTATGCTCAGGCTTGACAGAGGGCTGAACTACGAGGATTTTGCGGTCATATACAGGGCAAACCTCTTCTCCAGACAATTCGAAGAAGCTATGAGGCGGGAACGTATTCCTTATTCGGTTGTAGGCGGTACCAGTTATTTTGACCACAAAGAGATAAAGGACCTTGCCGCATATCTCAAGATCATAGCAAATCCTCTTGACGGCCTCAGTCTTCTGAGGGCTGCAAACACACCAAAAAGAGGACTGGGGCCGGCTGCACTCGAAAAAATATCAGCCTTTGCACAATCCAATTCATTAAGCCTGCTCGATGCGTTCGGTAAAGCCGGTGATATAGAAGGTCTGGGAGAAAAACCGTCTGGCTCAGCACAGGAGCTTTTAAAGCTGATAGAGAAATACCGTAGTCTTTTCGCACAAAACAGGGAAATGGGGAAACACTTGAAGGACCTGATAGAGGAGATAGAGTACAGGGACCATATTTACAGTCTTTACAAAACACCTGAGGCATCAGCCATGAGGCTGCAGAATATAGACGGGTTCCTACACTCTCTTTCGTATTACGAAAAAAATGAAGAAACTCCATCGCTTCACGGCTTTCTTGAGACACTTGCCCTTACTGACCTGATGAAGGAAAAAGAGGAAAAAAAGGGCGGCGGTGTGACCCTGATCTCCTTTCACTCATCAAAGGGATTGGAGTTCCCTGTTGTTTTTATCGTTGGAACAGAAGAGGACATACTACCCCACAAAAAGTCTATGAACAGCATAGAAGGCCTTGAAGAAGAAAGGAGACTCTTTTATGTTGGTGTAACCAGGGCAATGAAGGAGTTATACATAACAAATTGCGACCGGAGATTTAAATACGGAAAAGAGACACCCTCGATACCGTCGAGGTTTTTAGATGAAATACCTCCAGACCTATTAAAGAAACTCGACAGGTTTGAGATGACCACGCAGGAAGATGATGATAAAGCTGCTAGGGCCTGCCTTGCAAATATCAAGGCTATGTTCGGGAGCTGAGGGTCAGCTTCAATGCCAGACTAACCTTCCCTCAATAAAAAATCAGGTTCCTTGTGAAACCGGGAGAGCTTCGAAGTGAAAACATGCACGGAACAAAAAAAGATTCTAATGAAAAAAGTTTCCCCAAATGATAGTATTAATGGCTTTGACAAATACTTCCTGGAAAAAGTGAATATAAATGATTGGACATATTCTTCATTGGTTTCAAAACGCAGGTGAACAACCATTTGGATATGTCAGACTTGCCGGTGTATTTTTTGCGCTGGTTCTGACACCTTTATTTGTGGCTTATATGATGATCAGCTATTCCCCTGCGACATTATATTCGGAGGACGGGCTGATTGAAAAACTTAGTGTTATATTTTGGATCGGAGCTTTGCTATTGTGTCTATGGGCACTTTTTCGTTGGCACGACCGTCTTGACCAGTGGATATTTAGATGGTTCTGCCTGATTTGCAGTCTTACAACAGCAAGAGAACTGGATGCTCAGATATTGCTCAATCCAAAATATTTTGGTCAGTATGGAGTGCACTACAGAACCGACTGGTTTTTCTCAAACGAATTTGGGGTGAGCATTTTCCTTAAGCTGATTTGGGGAGCAGTTTTTATTGCTGCACTCACATTCCTTTTTGCCCCCCTGTTCATTCTGCGCAAACCAATTATGCGTTTGATCCGCAAAGGGGACACAGCCGCCGGACTCTTTCTTTTGGGGATCACCGCGCTGGCAATAGGATTCATCATGGACGACACCCTTCGCGGCACCCATTTCATGAGCAAGAATCTGCGCGTGGCAATTGAGGAAACCTCTGAGTTGCTTGGAGCAATATTCTTTTTTGCAGGTATTTTCTGCCTTTTATGGATCTCCCCCTCGCAACGTATTGGTGTATGCGCTGAACATAATGAACCAACTGATTCATTCCGGAAGTAAATGTAATTACCTCCACATACGTTTGCGTCCACAGGAGGCTGCAAGAGAAATAACTACAGATTGTTTCACATTTACTATTGTCTATTTACCCCATTGGAAAGCCCCATGTGAGCAATCCCTTTATAAGGTGAAGTTTTTCTAACAAGATTCACAATTCACGCTCTACACGATCATTTTCATCTTCGTCTTTGTCCTTATATGCTCTCTTCTTCTTAAGCATCAAGAAAAATCCGTATATGGCTATAAGGGCGGCGAATGAAAAGAGTAACTCATACAGGTTATTGCTGATAAAGGAGAACCAAGAGGTTTTTCTGACAAGAGACAACCGCCATCGCCTTTCAAGTTCATCAAGAGGGATCAAAAGACTTTTAAGAACTGCACTATCCACACTTGCACCCTTGCTCATATACTCTAATATTTTTGTGACTCCTGAAGCGCCGAACTCCTTTTCAATATATTCGACTATGCTTATGCTCTCTTCATAAGCAAGGACAAGGTCTTTTCCATCAACAGGAAAACTTTCTGACAGTCTTTCGACATTAATAAGTCTGTCCGAAAGTGTAGCTGTCAGCAGTGTTGCCCTATTCTTATAAGTCATTATCTCTGCTAAACCTCCTGTGACCCACTGGCATACCCCTTCATCGAGCCATCTCGGAAGTTTACCTCCAGGGATATGATGATGAAGCTCAAGGTGGCACAATTCATGTTTTAAGGTTGCCTCAAGGGTGAAGGGCTGAATATTCATTTTTGAGTAGTCGATCACGATGAGGTCCTTTTGAGGGATCGCGATGGCTGTAACAAGATCACTTCCCGAGATCTTTCTGAAGGAGACGTTGTCTTTAACCAATATGACTTCAGGCCGGAATACAGTTTTCCATCCAAGCTTTTTCAGCAACTCCTCCTGTATCAGGGGATATACCCTGAGAACCTCTTGTGCGGGGTTCTGAAGTGGACTGTCAAACCGGACTATGACTCTCTTGTCCTCAAAGGTATTTCCTCCGGCATAAGAAGGACCGCTCAGGAGTGCAGCAAGAATTAATATTACGAATAAATAAATTGCTCTTATCATCACAGGAACAAAGACCTCTTATAGAGAATATCATTATAGTTCTAAAAAAACAGGCCCTCTGGCGAGGGCCTTATCCTGAGGGCTGGGGATCGGGGGTCACCCTCAGGAATCCTATACGGGATCGAGGGTAGAATACCCGCATAGGTTGGACTTATATTTCTGTTACTTGAGATTATAGAAAAAATATACCATAAACAACAAATTGAAGAAAGAAAATAATCTTGTCTTCCAAAATGCAGGGAACGGTTTAGATCCGTTCCCTACTTGATCTTCACGAGCGCCTTTTTGGCCGCAAGCATCTCAGCTTCTTTCTTCTTCTTCCCGGATGCAACGCCGAGTTTCTTCTCACCAAGATAAACAGCGACTGTAAAAACCCTCTGGTGTTCTTCGCCCTGTTGTCTGATCAATTTGTACTCAGGTAGTATGCCATAAAGAAGTTGTGTTATTTCCTGAAGATCTGTTTTGTAGTCATTCAGCTCACCTGATTCAATAGTGCCTTCTATTTTTCTTACAAAAAGTCTTACGACTATCTCCCTTGTCTTTTCATAACCTGCATCAAGATATATCGCACCGATCAGAGCTTCAAAAGCATCTGCAAGTATGGATTTTTTAGTCCTACCGCCTGTAGCTTCCTCTCCTTTGCCGAGCAATAAATATTTTTCGAGTGAAATGGAACCCGAGATATCAGCAAACATGATCTCGCTCACGAGATAAGATTTCATTTTGGCAAGAGCTGATTCACTATATTTTCTTTCATGAAGAAAAAGATATTCAACAATTATCAGCCCTATGACAGAATCCCCGAGGAATTCGAGACGCTCACTATACGCAGAAGACTTTTCCCTGTTTTCATGGTAATAGGATTTATGGGTCAGGGCTTCAAGCAGAAGCTTTCTGTCTTTAAAAACATATCCGAGATGGGTTTCGATGTTTTCAGGTTTATTTTTCAATGATTTCATAAGAGGCAGGCAGAAACAACTGTTTTAGTGTTCGTATTTCTTAAAGAGAAGGCAGGCATTGGTCCCGCCAAAACCAAAAGAATTCGACAAAGCATAATTTATATTCGCCTCCCTTGCCTTATTTGGGACAAAATCAAGGTCACATTCAGGGTCAGGATTATCAAGGTTTATTGTTGGCGCTATAATATTATTGACTATACTTAAAACACATACAACCGCTTCAACTCCGCCTGCAGCACCGAGAAGATGGCCTGTCATGGATTTCGTTGAACTGACAGCTACTTTATAGGCATGTTCCTTAAAAGCTGTCTTAATTGCAGCAGTTTCAAATTCATCGCCGTATTTGGTTGATGTTCCGTGTGCGTTTATATAATCTACTTTGGAAGGATCAATTTCTGCATCCCTCAATGCCATAGACATGCACCTTGCAGCGCCCTCGCCTCCCGGTGCAGGTGATGTTATATGATATGCATCTCCTGTAAGGCCATAGCCCACCAGTTCAGCAAGTATCTTTGCCTTTCTTTCAACAGCATGGCCAAGTTCCTCAAGTACGACGATCCCGGCTCCCTCTCCCATAACAAAACCGTCCCTGTCTTTGTCAAATGGCCTGCTTGCCTTCTCAGGTTCATCATTCCTTGTTGAAAGGGCTTTCATCGCATTGAATCCGCCTATACCCATAGTTGTTATTACAGATTCTGTTCCACCTGCGATCATCGCATCTGCATCTCCGCGCTGTATCACCTTGAACGCATCGCCTATTGCGTGGCTTCCGGTTGCACAAGCTGTTGCAGGAGCGCAATTAGGGCCTTTAGCCCCATATCTTATTGATATCTGTCCGGCAGCAAGATTGATTATAAGCATCGGTATAAAAAAAGGTGTGATCCTTCTGGGCCCTTTCTCAAGCAGGATCTCATGATAGTGCTCGATAGCAGGCAGCCCTCCCATTCCTGCGCCTACATACACTCCGACCCTTTCAGCATTTTTCTCATCGATCTTAAGGCCTGAAGCTTCCATGGCCATTGTTGAAGCTGCAATACCAAAATGGATGAACCTGTCCATCTTCTTTATTTCCTTGATCTCGATGTAGTTCTCAGGATCAAATCCATCGACTTCGCCGGCGATCTTTGTTGGAAATAAAGCAGTATCAAAACGGGTTATCCTTTTGATACCGCTCTTACCCTGTATCAGTCCATCCCAGCTTTTTTCAACACCAACACCTAACGGGGTTATAAGACCCACGCCAGTTACTACAACTCTTCTTTTGTCCATTATTAAGCTTGCTTGTTCTTTATGTATTCAACTGCATCCTTGACTCTTGCTATTTTCTCTGCGTCTTCATCGGGTATCTCGATATTAAACGTCTCTTCAAAAGCCATAACCAGTTCTACAGTATCAAGCGAATCAGCGCCAAGGTCCTCAACAAAAGACGCATCAGGCGTAACCTCTGTTGCATTAACGCCAAGCTGTTTTGATATAATTTCCTTTACTTTTTCTTCAACCATTACTTACCTCCAGATTTTTTTCTTTTTTTAAAATAAAATCAAATAGTAAAACAACTACATATACATACCACCGTTAACATGAATTGCCTGTCCTGTTATATATCC
>MHDW01000173.1:0-14455 GCA_001803645.1 Nitrospirae bacterium GWC2_42_7
ATAAGGACTCAAAATATAAGCTTGAGGGCAAACACGAATCCATCAAATGTGTAGACTGTCATAAGCCGAGGCCGGCTAATGCAGCATTGGGCACAGCCCAGTTCAAAAATATGAAATTCAAGCTCTGCACTGACTGTCATAAAGACCAGCATAACGGCCAGTTCAAGGATAAGACATGCACACCATGCCATACTATAAAGAGCTGGAGAGAAAAAGACCTTAATTTTGACCATAACAAAGACTCAAAGTTCAAGCTTGAGGAAAAACACAAAGAATTAGCCTGTGCAGACTGTCATGTTCCTGATGAAAAAAATGCAAATATAGCCATAATGAAACTGACCAAACTTCCCAAAAAGAAAACAGATGGGAAGCCCAAAAAAGACATAAAGTTCGGAACTGCACAGCTTGCGGATATTAAATTCAAGCTCTGTACTGACTGTCATGAAGACCCGCACAAGAACGTGCTTGGTTCAAATTGCGATTATTGCCATAATTTAACTGACTGGAAGCAAAAGAAAAAAAGGAGATGACCAGTTAGAAGACCTTCGACCTTCTAACCGGGTGAAATAATCTCTGGATCATTAAAGCCTTTGGCATTGGACAATTAAGGACCACAAAAGTGTTTGGCAGAACTCTGTGCATATACCGTTTGCCGCGTATCTATTATCCTAAAAACGGCAGTTCGAGTCTGTCATTGCGAACCTGCCTGCCGACAGGCAGGCAAAGTGAAGCAATCCCGCAGTTTTATCCTGAGATTGCCACACACCCTTCGGGTGTTCGCAATGACATGTTTTTATTCACTTTTTCATTTTAACTGCTTTTTTTAGGATTATATCAACCTGATCCGGCAGTCTTGTTTTGCGCTTCCTTTTTTTCAACAACGCAATAGATACCGCCTTCCTTGAGCCCCGGCTTAAAGCAGCCATTGCAGGAGATGCAGCGAGCAGGAGAGAGGTCACCTTTTTTCCAGCGGTTGATCAACTCCGGTTCCCTGATGAACGGACGGGCCATGGAAATGTAATCGATCCCTTCTTCAATTACAGCCTTATTGATAACTTCAAGCGACCTGAAACCGCCTACCACCATGATAGGGCATCTGACCTCTCTTTTGATCTCCCGTGCAAGTGCAAGGTTGTAAGCTTCCAGAGCAGGTTTGTCGATCTTGGTCCTCACAGGAGCTTTTTCGCCTGAGGCAGGGGTTCCGCCGCTGACTTCTATGGCATCGATCTTTTCTGTATCCAACAGACGTGCTGCATGGACCGCATCTTTTATATTGAGTCCGCCCTCAAGATTGTCAGAGCCGTTGAGTTTGACGAAGACCGGGAAATAATTCCCTACCTCTGAACGGACGCGGCGGTAGACTTCGAGAAGGAAACGGCAGCGATTATCTACAGTGCCGCCGTACTCATCAGTCCTTTTGTTTGTGAGAGGAGAGAGGAACTGATTGATGAGATATCCATGGGCTGCATGAAGCTGGACTGCGTCGAACATGTACTCTTTTGCCCGACGGGCGCTGTTGCCAAAGGCTGTGACAATTTCATCTATGTCCTTTTTGCTCATTGCCAGAGGTTCTTCAGAAAATTGCTTTACGTTTACTGCGGATGGGGCAAGGGGCTGCCTGCCTGCAATTTTTGCAGATGTTTGGCCTCCGGCATGAACAAGCTGTATGCATACCTTACCGCCTTTATTATGAACAGCCTTGGTAAGATTCAACATCTCAACAGCAAAATCGTCTGTATGGATCCCCATTTTTCCGCGCAGCTGCTTGCCGTCAGGCCTGACAAATGCAAAACCGGTGATGATCAGGCCGACCCCGCCTGCAGCGAGAGCTTGGTAGCAGGAAGCAAGCCTTGTTGTGGGACGCCCGTCTTTTTCGCACATACCTTCCCAGGTCGCAGACCTGACAAACCTGTTCGAGAGAGTCATGCCATTGATCGTTGTTTTTTCGTAAAGTTTTTTCATGAGTCAACCTCTTTAAGAATTATTTCTTTTACCATTTTAAAATGATACTATATTTTGATAAAAACAAGAACCGGGTATTTGGTATACTGGTAGTATCAAGTTTCTATGGAGGAGACCAAAGCTGACCATAAAAGACCACATAAACCGTGACATTACACGTACGATATTGGCAGTGCTGTTCATTGCCATCCTCATCACTGTCAGCTTCTGGATACTCCGTCCGTTCCTGACCGCGATAGTATGGGCAATGATCATTGTTGTGGCTACATGGCCGTTTTTATTAAAGCTGCAGGCTCTCCTTTGGGGCAAGCGCAGATTTGCAGTCATGGTGATGACGGCTTTGCTCATTATGGTCATAGTGGTGCCACTGATCTTAGCTATCATTGCCATTGCCGGCAATGCTGAGGAGATAGCATCCGGGATAAAAACCGTTTCTGCATTCACCATACCGCCACCGCCTGAGTGGGTCAACAACATCCCCTTGGGCGGCAGTAAACTTACTGAACTGTGGCAGAAATATTCAGCCCTCAGCCATGAAGAACTCTCTGCACAAATAATCCCCTATGCGCAGACCGCATTACGCTGGTTCGTAGCTCAGGCAGGGAGCATTGCTGCCATTATAGTCCAATTCCTGCTGACAGTGGTCATAGCAGCGGTCATGTACTCAAATGGCGAAGAAGCAGCTGTCCTTGTCCGCAAATTTGCCGAACGTCTTGCCGGAGAGCGGGGAGAAGAAGCTGCTGTTCTGGCTGCAAAGGCCTGCCGTAGTGTGGCCATCGGCATCGTAGTTACGGCACTGGCTCAGACAACCATCGGTTCTATCGGACTGGTTGTCTCGGGAGTGCCGGCTGCTGCTGTGCTTACAGCGATAATGTTCATGCTCTGTCTGGCACAGATCGGCCCGCTCCTCGTGCTGGCACCTTCAGTCATCTGGCTTTACTGGTCAGGACAGGTCCTCCTGGGGACAGTCCTTCTTGTCTTATCTATTTTTGCTGTTACGATCGATGGCTTTCTCCGTCCTCTTCTTATCAAGAAGGGAGTGGATCTGCCGCTGGTGTTGATCTTTGCCGGAGTCATAGGCGGCCTCATCGCTTTCGGGGTAATAGGCCTCTTTATCGGACCGGTGGTGCTGGCGGTCTCGTTCACTCTCCTGAAGGCATGGATCTCGGATAACCAGCAGCAGGGTGATCAGACATCATAATGTTGGCGGGTCGTTCAATAGTTGATGATGAATAGTAACAAACAGCAAGCAAAAGAAGTATGGAGCGAAGAGCATAGAGCAACAATGGAAAAGCTGGCAAGCTCGTAAAACCGTAAATTGTAAAAAGAAACGACAAAGCTTTTCCTCTTAACGGCCTACAGAAGCTCGTGACAATAAGCTGTGCCTTTTCCGCTGTTGCTCTTCGCTCTATGCTTCTTTTGCTTGTCAGCTTGCTCGCTTGCCATCCTGCCAGACTTCAGGCGTTCTGTTTCCCATGGTTCCGAATTCAATTCGTGAGGGTTTGATAATGATGATGCAATAGTTCGGGTCGTCCGGTCCGGAAAAATAATTCTTCAGCTCATCAAACCAGAAAGACTCCCGTTCAGCCTTGTCGGTCGTGACTTCAGCACGGCCTTCGACCTGTATAAAATGTTTTGCTGATTCGAGGTCTTTTGCGCCGAAAGAGATATGGACATTGGGGTCCTTCCTGATCTGCCCTACCTTACGGGAATTGATGGAGGTACAGAACCTGAAGACCAGCTTGTCATCAGCCTTCCCCACAACGTAGCGCACCCATGGCTTGCCATCTTCGGTGACCGATGCGAAATTGATGAGCTGGAAATCCTTTGCTGCTTCAAATATCCTTTGCTTTAATTCGCTCATGATATGCCTCCTTCAAAAATAAGTTTTATGCTGTGTTTGCAGCTCGGCGTGAAAAACAATGCACCCTTGTAAAAAGTATATCACGCTTTTTAACAGGAAAAAGGACGACAACATTGTCGACATTGACCCAAGCAGCGACCATGTTAAGGGTGTAGGACGTGCCACTCAGGGGATTGCTTGTGCTTCAGCAATGAATTAATGGAATGTCTTCCTATTGTTATTTTATGCCCAAGTTTTTCATCGCTTCTTCATAGGGAATGGTTTTTACCTTGCCCTCTTTAAGATTTTTGACCCGCCTTTTTAGCATATTGATCTCGCGCCTGATACTATCCTGAGTAAATCCGGCAAAGGTCATTTCCCAGAGGCAGTGGGCTATGATTTCTTCATTTGGCATTTTTTTAATAACTTTTCTATCCACTTCGTAGGCAAGCCACTTTGACCAGGGTGTATATTCAATAGCGTATGATTGTTTTATTCCTTTTTGAGTACAGACACCGCTGACCGAGAAATGTCTATTTTTGCCTCTGCCGACTCTCTTTATGTCAATAACCATTTCTTCTTTGCTGTGTCTGGGCCTCATAAGTTCTAAGGTTTTAAAAACGTATTCATACCCCTTGATTGACTTCTTCTGATCAGGATATAGCTCCAGCAATGCGTCTTTAACCTTCTTGAAAGCACATGCCTTTATCACATCTTTGAAGAAAACTTTCTTGGTTTCACTTTTAATCATTAGAATATTGTTATATCAAACAGGCAATCTTCTAACTCTGTGCCTTCCTTCTTCTACGACAACAATGGCTCCCCTTGTCAACGCATCCGCAGATTCAGGTAAAACCTGTTTTAGTCTTTTATTTATATGTTCAGGTGTTTCGTCTTCAAGTCTGAAAATAATCACGCTTGGATAATCTTCGCCGGAAGCAGAAAGTATTTCACCGAAATCAAGGTCACAAGTTAAAACAATGCGTTTATTGTCTCTTGCTTTTCCGAGAATTTCAGTATCTGAGGCTCGATGCATATTCATATCTCTGACATGAATAGCATCAAAGCCCTGTTCTTTTAACCACTTAACCGTAGTCTGAGAAACCCCCATGTCTGCGAGAAATTTCATGCTCTTAGCTGACAGCAAAATGGAGTTCTTCTTTTGTCAGCCATGACGCATATTGCAGGGCTTCTTTAACATCTTCAGGCTCAAGGTCCGGATATTCCCTGATTATTTCATTTGCTGCCATTCCATTTGCAATAAGGTTCACTACAAGAGAAACAGGAATTCTCATTCCTCTTATGCATGCCTGGCCGCCCATGATATCCTTGTTGAATGTTACTCTCTTAAATTCTTTCATATTGCACCTCCAAAAGTCTTTCACCTTTATTTTACCTTTCATCAGAAGGGAATGCAAAGCGAAGAAGATTGGGAGAAATATGAGGTCGTCTGCAACTCTCAGCCAAGCCCCCAGTGTGTATAAAAGTAGCCTCCCCTTTTATCTTTGCCTGTGCGCCCATTCTCCGACAAAGTCATCAACATAATAGATATTGAATTCAGAGAGAATGTCCTTAATTTGAGAGAGCTCTTCCAAACTCCCCTGCCAGCCATTTGATTTTCCGGACTTAACAACTTTACTGGTTATGATTCCTGCAACCGCAGGAAAATTTGCAATGGACTTGGGGGGGGGGGGGGAGAATTCAATAAGCTTCTGCAATTTTCCGTAAAGCAAAAATATAAGCTATTTTATTTGCTTTCAGGCAAATTAATTGTATAATAGTTTCATGCTGAAAAAGCGGTATTTAACAACATATATCGTTGATGACCTTAAGGATAAGATGGTTTTCGTAGGCGGGCCGCGACAGGTAGGAAAGACTACCCTCTGCCAAAACTTCGTGGGAGCTTCATTCAAAAATCACGCATATTTCAATTGGGATAACAGAGCCGACAGAAAAACTATTATGGCAGGCTCATGGCCGGGTGATGCTGAACTCCTTATTTTCGATGAGATCCACAAATACCGGCAGTGGAAGGGGCTCATCAAGGGTGAATACGACAAGCTTAAGGACAGGTTCAAGTTCCTTGTTACCGGCAGTGCACGGCTTGACCTCTACAGAAAGGGCGGCGATTCCCTGCAGGGGAGGTATCATTACTACAGGCTTCATCCCTTTTCTCTTGCTGAAATAGAAGGCATCTCTTACAAGTCTTCAGTTTCAGATGAAATATCTCCTGGAAAGGATTTTTATCAGGAGACTCTGAATACCCTGGACAGCTTCGGAGGGTTTCCTGAGCCTGTCACAAAGCAGAACAAGCGGCACCTCAGGCGCTGGCATAATGAAAAGATAGAAAGGATGTTCCGTGAAGACATACTGGATGTCGAGTCGATCCGTGACATTGGCAGCATGAAACTTCTTGGCGATATCCTGCCTTCAAAGGTCGGGGCTCTTTTATCACTCAATACTATACGTGAAGACCTTGAAGTCAGCCACCGCGCTGTGACGCACTGGATGGATATACTTGAGGCTTTCTACTACCACTTCCGCATTTATCCGTTCTCAGCAAAAAAGATAAGGTCACTCAAAAAAGAGCCTAAACTTTATTTGTGGGACTGGTCAGAGGTCGAGGATGAGGCTGCCCGTTTCGAGAACCTCATTGCATCCCATCTCCTGAAATTTGTGCATTTTATCACAGATAATGAAGGCCACAAAGCAGAACTCTACTATTTGCGTGATGTGGACAAACGGGAAGTGGACTTTCTTGTGACTATTAAAAACAAACCCTGGTTTGCTGTTGAGGTGAAGCTCAATGATACTGCCCTCTCCCCAAGCCTGCTCTATTTCAGGGACAGGCTGGCGATCCCGCATGTTTATCAGGTAGTGAAAAAGGAGAAGACAGACAGATTGGAGAAGGGTGTAAGGATAATTTCAGCCGGGAAATTCCTTGCAGGGCTCATATAAAACAAAATACCCCTTTATCTTTGCCAATATGCCCATTCTCCGACAAAATCATCCTCGTAGAAGATATTAAATTTATTAAGAATGTTCTCAATTTGAGAGAGCTCTTCTTCTGAACTCCCCTGCCACCCATCTGATTTTCCGGATTCTATTACTTCATTCGCTATGATTCCAGCTACCACCATCGATGCTCCATTTTCACGATATTTTCTGGCTACCATATTTGTCCCCCTCTTTTTAATTTATTTTTTTAAGACAGACCTTCTATTTCTTCGATATATTCTCTTACCAACTCCGCAACAATTCTGGCGCTTTTCATATCTCTGCTGTGAATGCTCCAATAGACTTCCTGTATATAATGATCAAGCACGTCTTCAAGATATTCTTCCTTTTCTTCATCTGTTCTGTCTTCGGCATCTCTGTCTTCCTTGATCTCCCTAATAACACTTTCGGCTATGCCTTTAATGTTCCAGTTCTTGTAGGTCTTCATGCTTATACTCCTTTGCAAATAGAATGTACATGCCGTTTTTCAAATGTGATTACATCCCCATGACCGAATGGATGATCACATATCAGGTAATTATCAACCTTGCCAACAATAGTATCCCCGATGATTCCTTTGACGGCAACCCAGAACCTTTCACCATTATGCGAAACCTTCACTCCGTCGCCTGATGAAAGAACGGAAAGAGAATCATCTGGCGGAACTTTAAATGTTGCAGGGTATTTCCTGTGCATCTTCTGAGCATCCACAAACATAAATACCTCCCTTAATGTTAGCTTGATTTCTTGATAACATAATAACATTACTTTGATTGCATGTCAACATGTTTTTTTGTTGACGGATTCTTTTTTTTAAGTTAACCTAACAAGAAAAGGAAGGCAGTCAAATGGGCAGAAAAAGTTCGCAATCAACAGGCGCTTCATCACCCAACAAGGTTTTTGGGGTCAGGGTAGACCCTGAGCTGGCAAAGAAGTTGAAAATTCTGGCGGTAAAAAAAGATACGCAGGTATATAAGCTTTTAGAAGAAGCGATTACTGATTATCTGAAAAAGAATAAGGAGATTTAGAAATACCTTTCCACCTATTTCAGTTTCTTTAAACTATCTGCTGTAATAACCTGGGTTGATTGGATAACCTTAACTGTTGGTGGTTCTTTAGCTTTGTATACTTTAAGTTCGGTAACTAATTTATCAAACTCAGGTGATGATGCAACAACTACATTGTCAAGTCCGATAACGTCACCAGATTTAATTTTTGCTTTAACACTTTCAGCTTCACTTTTGTGAAGAGTTACTAAGTAGCTTAATGCTTTGCGATGAACATATTTTAGTGCTATCGCTTCTAAATCTGCTTGTTTGTAACGTTCTCTTAAACTTGTTTTCGCACTAATGCAAATCGGCCCACGCTCTGAAGTAAAAAACATTAAATCATAAATTACATTTGGAACAAAGGCCACTTTAGCGCTCAAATATAGCGGCAAAATATTTTCTCTTACACAAAGCGTTGCGAGTATGTATTCAAATATTTTTCCGTTAAGATTATTATTGCCTTCTGGATGATTCTCGAATTTCTGCCAATAGGTTGTGACATAATCGGATGGTTTTCTATATTTAACATCGAGGAAGCTTGGATAAAGTTCTTCAAATATCTGTGCAGCTTTATTGTTCATGCCTACTACTATGTTCAGTTGATTTAAAATGCCCATGTCAAGTTTTCTCCATTATTTCTTCAAGATTTTTCTTATAATTTCATTTGCTGTTGCTTCAATTGCAGGAACTGCAACAGAGTTGCCAAATTGTTTGTAAGCAGATGCATCGGCTACTACAATTTTAAATTTATCGGGGAATCCTTGAAGTCTTGCCCATTCCCTAGGTGTCATTTTTCTAACACCTTCTCTATTTACGCCTCCGGTAATTTTTGTAACAGGAGTGTAATCAACTATCCTATCATCATAAACCAAGTTTCTTTCCTTGCCCATGCCTCCAACTACAATTGCGTTTGCGATTGCGTTATCAGGAATGATTTCAAAACCGAAACCATTGCCTTTGCTCTCATGTCTTGCTCTGTGGTTGCGCAATGTTTGCAAATATTGATTTGAGAGATAGTATTTTGTGGACACAATCTTTTTTTCTTTTATGTTTGCAAAAGTAACTTTTTTGTTTAAAGGTTCTGGATATTTAAAGTCAGCAATGCCGAGGTCCTTGCGGAAACCAACAATGAAAATTCTTTCACGGTTTTGTGGAACACCAAAATTTTTTGCGTTTATAACTTTAGGTTCAGGAACGAAATAGTTTAAGTCTTCTCTCAACGTTTTAAGAATAGTTGCAAGAGTTTTTCCTCTGCTGTGATTAACAAGGCCTTTCACATTTTCAAGGAAAATAGCCTTTGGTTTCTTTCTTTTAATGATAGTTGCAACATCAAAAAACAATGTGCCTCTTGTGTCTTCGAATCCACCCCGTCTGCCGGCAATCGAGAATGCCTGACATGGGAAGCCGGCACAAAGGACATCGAAACCGTCAGGAATAAATTTTTTAGTTTCTTCTTTGGTTATATCGCCAAATGGAATTTCGCCAAAATTGGCTTTATAAGTAATTTTTGCTGCCTCGTCCCATTCACTTGTAAAAAGGCATTTACCGCCAAGATGTTGTATAGCAATTCTAAAGCCTCCAATACCTGCAAACAAATCAATAAATGTAAATTTCGGATTTTCAGGGGCAGGAAATGGAATATCATTTTTATTGTAGTTGAATAAACAGTATTGCAAAGCTTCTTCTGCTATTTTGTTTGTTATATTCACGTCAGGAGTTTCATATTCTAGTACCCGTTTAACGTAATTCACAGCTTCTTTTTTGAAGAATTTAGAAGTGCCGTTATTGTGATTATGACAATAATGAGTTAATGCCGCTTTACCGTTGTCTATAGCTTCAATTACTCTTATTTTAAAAGTAGATCCGTTAATTTTTTCAAAACTGATATTTTCTTTTAGCTTCATCGATTGCCTTTTCTGTTTTGATTATGCAAAAATCTAATTTATTTTCCACCTGGTTGCCCCAAAATCTTAAGACTTTCCACCCGTTTCTTTTTAATTGCTTGGTGACTTTTTGATCTCGGTTAATATTCTGTTCAATCTTTTTGTGCCAGAATTCTTTATTGCTCTTGTGTTCATACTTTCTTGTTTCCCAATCTTTGCCATGCCAAAACTCACTATCAACGAACACTGCGATTTTATTTTTTTTGAAAGTCAGATCAGGTTTGCCAAAAACAGTCTTGTCGTTTTTCCTGTATCTGTGCCCACGAGAAAACAATGCTTTTGCTAATGCGGTCTCAATTTTTGAGCCCTTACTCTTTACAGCTTGCATGTTCTTTCGTCTTTGTTCACGCGTTAGTTTATCCATTTTGAGTGTGCAATAATAGAAGAAAAATAAATTAGGGACACATCCCACATTTCTTCCCTTCTATTTTCCATCATAGATAATATTATAAACCTTTTATTTTATTTTTTTCTCTTTAGAACAACTCCATAACATCATCTTTTCAACTCCTGCTCCTCGACATGTTAAAGCTTCTGGTTTTTTTATCATGAACATCTGTCATTCAAAAGACCGTGAATCGTAAATCGTGAAAGGTGAATAGTTCAACATAAAAGACCGTGAATCGCCCGCCCCAACGGGTCCGCATGAGTACGGATGAAAAGTGAAAGGTGAAAAATTTAGGCCTCCACAATTCTAGAATTGAGACTTTCCGCAGCAAGTTGCAGGGAATACGCTCACTATCCATTTACTGCTCGCCGGCCTTAATACAGATTTCTTTTACAAAATCCTGAGACAACCATAGCCCGGCATTTTGAAGCTTTGTGAGGCAGTCTTTTACGGAGGACGTAATACCCCTTCTCTTTGCAAGAAGGATAACGCCGACAGTTCCGGTATAACGACAGCCAAGAGTTGAGGCACATTTTCGGGCCTCATGGTCGTCTATGACAGCCCAGTATTTAGAATGCTTCAATGCATGAGTCAGCACCGCGCTTTCCCCCTCGCCCAGATCCCAGGCTAAGACAGATGACGGGATCAAAATATCGCTTACTATTTTCACATGCTTATGAGCGAAGAACGGACGGCAGGCCAGTGTTATATCTTCTTTTGCGGTGATCTCCTTATGAACTGCTGCAGGCACAATAATGTCAGTGAATAATGCCGGAAGGATTTCTAACAGACCGCTCTTGCAGAGGCAGATAAGAGGAGATGCGTTGACTACAACGCGCTCAATCCGCATTGCCGAGTTCTTTTTCTATATCTTCTGCTGTGTATTGAAACGGAGATACGTTAAACCTTGACAGTGAGAATATGAAATCAGAGCGATTGAGTCCCGCTATCTCTGCTGCCTTCTCCTGTGACACTATACCGAGCTCATACCACTTGACCGCAGCCGCAAGGCGCATTTCCTTTGTAAATTCAGTTGGGTCCTTGCGAAGAGCGGAGAATGCCCCTTCAGGCATATCGAGTTTTAACGCTACAGACATAATAACCTCCCCGGCCGCTCCCGGCCTTTATGCTCATAGTATAGCAAAAATCTTTAAATTCCTCGCCCCTGGTTTTCGACATGTTAAAGCTTCTGGTTTTTTTATCATGAACATCTGTCATTTTAAAAGACCGCCCGCCTCTGCGAGTCGCCGGGGCGACAGAGGCGGATGAAACGTGAATGGTGAAAAATTTAGGCCTCTACTGCCTGAAAGTCGCTTTCCCTTCGTCATTCTTCACAATCAATAAACCTCTGTTCATCCGAAGTGCGAATTTTAACATGTCGACGATTTCGGCATATTCCTGACGTATCGATATATTGGATAGATTTCTACACAATCGCCTGCCTTTTTCAATAAGGTAATAACTACGCACTTATTGCCTAAATAAAATTCATCGCCTGCTTAACTCTCAACAACCACAATCTTATCACATTGTCATTTCGTGATATGATTATCTTATCAGCCCTCAATACGCTCCCACTGTGCATCAGGCCCTCTGCCAAGGCACTTTATCTTCTTTTCTTTCCTTAAATCAGAAAGTGCCCGCTGCAGGGTCGGATAGCTCACGCCAGGACAGATACGTTTTAAATCGCTTATTGTGAATCTCATCGGCAAACGCCAGATGGAGGCACGGACCATTTCGCGCTTTGCGCCACGTGCTGATGTGATTGTGCCTACCCTTGACTCGAATTCCTTGTATGCAGCAGTCAGTATCCCAAGAAAATAATTCCACCAGGGTCTGAGGTCATGCTGTCCCTTGTGCCAATCGAGTGAACTTTTGAGAAGGGTTTCGTAATAAGTCTCTTTGCTGTCTTCTACAATTCGTTCAAGACTTATGTATCTGCCGACTTCATAGCCGCTCTGGTATAGCAGTAAAAGCGTAAGTAATCGTCCAATGCGGCCGTTGCCATCCATGAAAGGATGTATGCATTCAAAATCGAACACAAGAGATGCGATTAGAAGCAATGGCTCAGCTTTTCCATCGTCCATGGCTTTGTGAAACATCTTCAGCAGGCTTGCCATGAACTTTGGAGTAGCCAAGGCTGAAACCGGCTGAAACCGCACAACCTGACGACCATCAGAACGAACTTCTAAGATAGCATTATCTTTTGCTTTCCATTTTCCACCTTTTTCAGCGGTGTACTGATACATGGCCTGATGCCAGTTCAACATGAGTTCTGTTGAAAGACGCATATTGGCATGATTGGCATGAATTGAGGCAAGCACATCACGATATCCGACCACTTCCTGTTCGGAGCGGTCAAGTGGTTTTGTTTTCTTCGATATCAGACCGCCTATGCGGTCAGGCGCAACAGTAATTCCTTCAATTCTATTTGAGGACTCAACGCTTTGAACCATTGCTACACGCCGGAGAGTTTCCAGCACTTCAGGAGACTGCTCGGTATAAAGCATCTGCCTGCCCCGGAATTCTCCCAAGGTGCGCACAGATATGAGAAGAGAATGAGAAATTGGTGTTTCAAGGTAATAATTATGTTCAAAAGATCTCACTAATACCTCTCCTCCTTCTTAACGACTTTTACAACAATCTCAACAGCCCGTTAATCGTGAGACTGTGAAAAGAAATGACAAGGCTGCTTGCTGTTTGCCCAGCATCATCATGCCCCCTCAGTCCCAAAATATTTTAAAATTCTAACATTAAAGCAGCCTTTTTTCCCATGAGAATAATCCGAAACTATCAGTTATTCTTTGCCCCCGTCATACCCTATCTTCTTTGCTCTTTTTCCTCGACATATTAAAGTTTCTGGTTTTTTATCATGAACATCTGTCATTTAAAAGACCGTGAATCGTAAATCGTGAAAGGTGAATAGTTCAACATAAAAGACCGTGAATCGCCCGCCCCAACGGGTCCGCATGAGTACGGATGAAACGTGAAAGGTGAAAAGAAAAGATAAAGTCGCTTTCCCTTCGTCATTCTTAACGACCACGTAGTCTCCTGTTCGATATATTCTACACCATGTCCACGTCATGGACGTATTGCATAACGTGTCCCAATAAGCTCATTTTATGGACATGTAAATAAAACGTGTCCAAGTCATGGACATGTTATTTTGACAGCAAATCATAGAGTTTGACATTCAGATAGAGATTTTCCTTGCCCAGTTTCTTTGATTTCAGAATTCCTATATTCTCCAGTTCCTTTAGATACTCTGCAGCGGTCTTCCTCTCAGCAATACCCGCATCAACAAGGAACCTGCTTTTCGTGTACGGCTGATGAAACAACAGTTCGATCAATTCCTTGGAATATACACGGCTTGGCAGTTTCTTCCTGGCAGAGTCAAGAGTTTTTTCGAGCAGGTCTCGTATTGCAATGATCTTCATGCGTGTATCAACCGCTGTATTTTCTATAACGTCCAGCATGTAGAGGACCCATGGTTCCCATGAGTCAGAAGCTGTGACTTGGCGGAGCAGTTTATAATAATCAGTCTTGGTTTCGATAATGGCTTTGCTCAGATAAAGGATCGGCAGCTCCAGCAGTTCCCTGTGAATGAGAAACAGGATGCAGAGAATCCTGCCTGTCCTTCCATTGCCATCGAAAAACGGATGGATCGCCTCAAACTGGTAGTGCATGACAGCCAGTTTCACCAGGGGGTCTGTCGAGTCTTCCCCGTGAATGTAGTCTTCGAGGTTCTTCAGCTTGTCCCGAATGACAGATTCACCTTCAGGCGGTGTATAGAGGACTTCGCCTGATGATGCATTAGCTACCGCGGTGCCAGGTGCGTTTCGTATGCCTGCCTGATTTTGTTTAATCGTCTGGACCAAATTAATGAGAAGACTAGTTGTGATGACTGGGCGTTTCTTCAGTGTATTAAAACCTTCCCAGAGTGCTTCACGATAATGCAGAACCTCTTTTGTTGCAGCATCGATGTGAGAAGACTGCGCAGAGAAAGCCTTAAACAGGGCATCGTTGGTTGTAACGATATTCTCTATTTCGGAGCTGGACTTTGCTTCCTGTAAAGCAATCGTGTTGATCAGAATAGTCTGATTAGGTATGTTTGAGCCTATACCCTTGAGTTCGGCAAGTGCCCTGCCAGCTGCAATTGCCTTCTTTAGTATGGCTTTTGTCTCGAGGTCTTTCCTGGGAGGCAGCAGAGGAAGCTGGTTGTATGGCTTGTGCGGATCATATTTCATGCTTATGCTCACTCAGTTTAATCCCT
>MHDW01000173.1:14517-15563 GCA_001803645.1 Nitrospirae bacterium GWC2_42_7
CTTTTGTCATGATTTATCTCTCAGAGGAATTATAACAGAATGCCCGAATTTCATTAAGAAAAACTTATAGTTTAAATGTTTCTGGCCTCTCAGCAGAAACATATATTAAACTCTCTGCACCTTTGCGGTTAAAGTCTTTTCTTTTATTTCCCCTGTTTTTCGTTTAGCTTTAGGCCCTTTTGCATTATAGGCTACTCTTGCTTCAGCGACATGCATACCAGACTTCGCTCCAGCCGGTTCGAATACAACGCGGACTCGTGCATGAAGCGCTTCGGCAACACGGCGAAGCATGCTGAGCGAGTGGCCTTCATATCCGGGAGACTCAAGCCTGCTTATCTGCTGCTGGGAGGTTTTCAGAAGTTTTGCCAAATCTTTTTGGGAAAGCCCGGCCTGCTGCCTGAGTGCAGCGATCTGCAAAGCCACATCCCATGCTTCGCCTGCATGCTTAAAGCGGGCTGCGAACTCTGGGTCTTTTAACTGCTCATCAAGATAATGGTCAAAATTTGTTTTTTTCATAGTTGAAATCTTAACCTCCAGTCATTCATCCGTTCCCGTGCTGTCGCGATGTCACGCGCAGGGATTGACCATCCTTTATTGCGAATACCGTGCACAGCAACAATGCGCCGGCCCTTCATAAAGAACCACAGGACCCTGGTATTGAGCTTGCCGACATGACGAAGCTCAAAGAGTCCTTCACCAAGAGCTTTGGATAATGGCTCTCTGTGATACTTCGGGTTACGGAGTTTTGCAAGACCGGAAAGCACCGCCGCAAAATCATCCGGATCACTGACTTTAAGCTTATCCAGAAATTCACGTACAGGACATGTTCCTGCACGTGTCTTATAGAATTCTACCATAAAATCCATGCTCATGTCAACATCAATATTGATGTATAATATCTATATTTTTCTTTCAATTATTTCAACAGGAATAAGTTCTTTCATCCACCCCTATCTCTCCTGCTCCCGACATATTAAACTCTATTAGAAATTCTATCAAAGCATTAGCCCTCATCATCATGCAAAAAAACATTATTTCTAACGGGG